>JAISQS010000555.1 GCA_031274045.1 Planctomycetaceae bacterium
GTTGTGTTCTTGATCTATTTTTCGTCTAGTATGGCGACGGATTCGAATTTTTTGCCTTCTAGCATTTCTAGGCTTGCGCCGCCGCCGGTGCTGACGTGCGAAACTTTATCGGCAAATCCTAGTTGCTGGATTGCGGCTGCGCTGTCACCTCCGCCAATAATGCTTATTGAGCTGCTGTCGGCGATTGCTTGGGCAATTATTTTTGTCCCTTCGTCAAAAGGCGGCATTTCGCTGACTCCCATTGGTCCATTCCAAACAACAGTTTTTGCCGCCTTGACAATTCCCGCGTACAAATTCGCCGTCTCGGGACCGATGTCAAGACCTTGCCAGCCGTTCTCAATTGAACCGGACTTGACGATTTTCTTGTTGCCATCCGCGCCGAACTTATCGCTCACGTGAGTATCAACCGGCAACCGCAACTTGTCACCGCCAACCGAAAGAAGCTCCTTTGCCAAATCAACTTTATCCGGCTCAATAAAACTATCACCAACCTGCTCACCCTTCGCAAGACTAAACGTATACGCCATCGCGCCGCCGATTAGAACATTGTCGCAGATGTTGAGCAAATTCTTTATGACGAGAATTTTATCGGAGACTTTTTTACCGCCAATAATCGCAACAAACGGACGTTTTGGTTCGGCGATGGCGTTGTTTAGATATTTGATTTCTTTCTCGACAAGGAATCCGCATACTTTCGGGCGGCTGCCGAATGCTTTCGGCACCGCGTACATTGACGCGTCCGTTCGGTGGCATGTGCCAAATGCATCGTTTACGTAGATGTCGGCAAAAGATGCCAACTCTTTGGCGAATGTCTCGTCGCCGTTCTTTTCGCCCGCTTGGAATCGCAAGTTTTCCAGCACCAGAATCTCACCCGCCTTCAACTCCGCAACTTTGCCCTTTGCGTCGCTGCCAACAGTATCGGCGGCAAATTGAACCGGTCGTTTCAACAACTCCGCAAGCCTTACCGCCGTCGGTTTCATTGTGTACTTTGGATCCGGCGCGTCTTTCGGGCGACCAAGATGACTGGCAAGAATCACACTGCCGCCGCGAGTCAAAACAGACTCAATTGTTGGAATCGCCATCTCAATACGTCTGTCATCGGTTATTTTGCCCGCGTCGTCGAGAGGCACATTAAAATCGACACGAATGAATACCTTCTTGCCGTTAACATCTACATCCGCAATGGTTTTTTTAGCCATTATCAATTTCCTTTCTTTCAATTTTTTAATTGGTTAAACTTTTTAATCATTTGCAAATTACTGTTGCAAATTATCTTTTTCCAAATCACAAAAAGACGTTTCCGCCGTCGTTGTCTTTTGTGGTTTGATTGCTTTACATGTCAAAAAAATTTCATGGTGTTTCTTCGGTTTGGGTTTCGGCGGGTTTGAGTGCGTTTTCAATGACCTCTTTCAATTCTTCGTTTTCAATAACTTCTTTTTCGAGCAGTCGGGTTGTTAGCCGTCCTAATATTTCTCGTTTTTCGACGAGCAATTCTTTTGCTTTTTTGAACATTGATTCGAGTATTGCTCTTATTTCGAGGTCGATTTCTCTTGCTGTTGTTTCGCTGTGTTGTCTTATTTTTGGGATATTTTCGCCTATGAAAGTTCTTGGGTTTTCGCGGTAATTTGTTCGTCCTAGTTTGCTCATTCCAAAGTCCATGACCATAGCGCGTGCGATTTCTGTTGCGTGTTCGAGGTCGTTTTGCGCGCCAGTTGAGACGGCATCGAACTCCATTTCTTCGGCAATCGTTCCGGCAAGATAAGTTTGTATTCTTGCTTCGAGTTCGTTCCGTGTCATTAGGTAGCGGTCATCTTCGGGTCTTTGCAAAGTGTATCCCAAAGCGGCTAATCCTCGCGGAATTATTGATACTTTGTGAATTGGGTCGGAGTTCGGCGTGAAGTATGCGACGATTGCGTGACCGCATTCGTGTACGGCGATGCGTTTCTTTTCGTCGGGGCGGATTACACGTTGTTTTTTTTGCAGACCTGTTGTTACTCTTTCGACCGCTTCGTTAAATTCAACCATTGTTACGCTTTTTTTGCCCGTTCTTGCAGCCAACAATGCAGCTTCATTGACCAACGCCGCCAAGTCCGCGCCGACAAAACCCGACGTGATTGAAGCGATTTCTTTCAAGTCAATTGATTTTGCCAATTTCACATTTTTAGCGTGTACTTTGAGTATCGCCTCGCGTCCTACGAGGTCGGGTCTGTCAACGAGAACTTGTCTATCAAATCTGCCGGGTCGCAACAATGCCGGATCGAGAACTTCGGGTCTATTTGTTGCGCCCATTACGATGATTCCAGAGTTTGTGCTGAAGCCGTCCATTTCTACGAGTAGAGCGTTTAGCGTTTGGTCTCTTTCGTCGTGTCCTCCGGGTTGGCTTCCTCCTCTTACTTTTCCGAGTGCGTCGAGTTCGTCAATAAAGATGATGCTTGGGTGGCGGTGTTGGGCTTGTTCAAATAAATCGCGGACGCGGGCAGCACCAACGCCGACATACAACTCAACAAAATCCGAACCCGACAAGCTAAAAAACGGTACGCCTGCTTCACCGGCAACTGCTTTTGCCAGAATTGTTTTTCCGGTGCCGGGAGGTCCCACCAACAAAACGCCGCGAGGAATTCGACCTCCGAGTGCTTGGAATCTTTCGGGAGTTTGCAAGAAGGCAACGATTTCTTTGAGTTCGTCAACAGCTTCGTCAACTCCGGCAACATCGTTGAATGTTATATCAATATCTTCTTGTGTGATGAGTTTCCCCCGACTTCTTCCGAACGCCATTGCGCCGGAGTTTCCGAGACCTCTCACGAGGAAGAAGACGATGATAACGGTGATTGCAAAAAAGAGCAGCCATGCGCCGTGTTCTCGTAGAAAGCTGGGGTATCCTTCGCTTCGGAATTTGAATCCGCTTTTTGACAGGAGTTCTAATAATTTCCCGTCGTCGAGAGCAAAACCGCTTCTTCCGCAAGATACTTTGAGGTTGTGTTCGGGTGGATGTTTTTCGGTGTTGTTTCCGATTCGGAGGATTTCGCGGGTAACGGTTGCGCGGATTTCGTAGTTGCTGACAACTATTTTATCGAGGTTTGAGTAGCGAGCGGAGACGGCGGTTTTTCCTTCGCCTTCGTTTACTTCGATGAAGGCTTCCGGTTTGGGACCTTGTTCGATCAATTTGACAAAATCGCTGTATGGGATTTCAACTCCTGCCGGTTGAAATGCTGACAAGATGAGAACTGCGCCGATTGCGATTGCTATGATCAGCCAAATGGAGACGACGCGGTCTTGCGGCGGCAATTTTGGTTTTCGTTTGGAGTTATTTTCGTTGTTTGAGTTGTTTGTATTATTTTCGTTTTCGGTGTTTTCTTCGTTTTCATCGTTTTCGTTGTTGTTGTTTTCGTTTTTTGGTTTATTTTTTTTTGGTTTGATTTTTGGTGCGGGGATTCTTTCGGAGTTATTTTGGCTGTTTTGATTTTGTGCAAAATTTCTATTGTCTGGCGGAAAGTTATTTGGGTCGGAGAAGGGATCGTATGGGGGGTCGAATGGGTCGTCTTTGGAGTCGTCTTTTTGGGATTCGGTTGTTGTCATTTTGGATTGTGTGTGGTTTGACAATATCCCCAAATTTGCGGCAAGTGAATTGAAGATTTGCCGACAAGTTTTGGCGGGTGTTGAGCTGCTGTTTATGATTTGCGGCAGCAATTTATATTGTCTCCAGAGTGGTGTAGAGAGTATTGAGTTTGGTGTGGTGTTGAATTTTTTCATAAAGAACAGATTTGCGCGTAGCGGCTTTTGGTTGTTTTAGCCGTGTGTTTTTTAGGGGGTTGGGGTAAGGTTTATTTTTTGCTGGTGTTAATATTGTGATTTGTGTTTTTTGCGTTGCTGTGTTTTATTTTTTGGCTGCTATCGTCTGCGGCAATCACAAGCAAATTTCAAGAGGGGCTAGATTGTACATAAAAATTTCACGTTGACAATCTAGTCAAGATTGTTTTTGTAAAAAAATAAGGTTGTATACAAGGTTTGTTTTACTGACACGTTGCCAAGTAATATATACTTTTTGCGCTTGATAATTCCTTTTTTTTAATGTCATCGTGAAAATTTGTATAACCAATATTGAGTCTCAACCAATCCGCAACTGGTTACCGATTCCCTCTCCCTTAGTAACAC
>JAISQS010000573.1 GCA_031274045.1 Planctomycetaceae bacterium
GAGGTTTTGGCGTGTTGGTGAACCGAAGTTTTTTACGCTCCCTTTTGGCTTTTGCCCTTTCAGGGCGAGAGTTATTGGAGGCGATTTTTCACAGGGCGTTGCCCTGTGCTATGGGCTTGTTGCCCCGTTGGGGCGTAAAAAAATTCGCCGCAACGTAAGGTAGCCAACACCGTTTGTCAAATAGTTATTAAGGTAAGTAAAGTTGGGCGTACATCGCGAATTGGTAAAGCGTGAGTTAGTCGGGGATCAATATCGGTAACAAAATTATGGAAATGGTGATGGCGAATGGGAATTTTCAAGTATAAAAAGTATAAACTTCCGGCGGTCATAAAAATGACGTTTGACAAGTGAGGCGTTAGCGGGAAGAAGGTAGGAAGGCATTTTAGGCAGCGAACCTAACGCCTCCATGCCTAATGACTCAAACCTTCCCGCCTCTACGGGGTAAAAACATACATTTATGATCGCCGAAAGTATATATCGCCACGTCGCGGCGAACGTTATTCCGTAATGATCAAATAAATTCCGTACTGATCAAATAAAAAAACCACAAAGCCGCGAGCGCGTTGAGAAATAAAATTTTTCTCAACGCGCTCCGCGAACTTTGCGGTTTTGCAAGTCCTCACTTCAACGAATTTCAACGAAGCACGTTATTTCTTAAATTCAAAATCTGCGTCAATCACGTCGTCATTTTTTTGTTCGTTGTTTGTTGTGTTTTCGCTTGATTCGGATTCGGTTCCTTGTTTTGAGGAGTTTGCGGCGGATGCGGCTTCGTACATTGCTTTGCTCATTGCGTGTGAGGCGCGTTCTAGTTGTTCGCTTGCTGATTTTATTTCGGCTAAATTATCTGTTGCGATTGCGTCTTTTGTTTTTTGGATTGCAACATTTACCGCGTCTTTGTCCGCTTGACTCAATGTCGCATCGTTCTCTTTGAGCAACTTTTCGAGTTGGAAGCACATCGATTCGGCACCATTCTTTGCCTCAACCAATTCACGTTTTTGTTTGTCCTCTGTTGCGTGTTCTTCTGCGTCTTTCCTCATCTTTTCTATTTCGGCTTCGGACAATCCTGACGATTGCTCGATTCTTACCTTCGTCTCCTTTTTTGTGCCTAAATCTTTTGCGGAGACATTCAAGATTCCGTTCGCGTCAATATCAAACGAGACCTCAATCTGCGGCACACCTCTCGGAGCCGGCGGCAAACCCTCAAGATTAAACTGATCCAGCAACCGATTATGCGCCGCAATCTCACGTTCACCTTGAAATACTTTTATTGTCACCGCAGTCTGGTTGTCGTCGGCGGTGCTGAAAACTTGCTTTTTCTCGGTCGGAATAGTTGTGTTCCTCTCGACAAGTTTTGTCATAATTCCGCCCAAAGTCTCGATCCCCAAACTCAACGGCGTAACATCTAGCAACAAAACATCACGCACTTCACCGGCAAGTACACCGCCTTGAATCGCGGCACCAATTGCGACTACTTCGTCTGGATTTACGCCTTTGTGCGGTTCTTTGCCGAATATGTTACGCACCATATCTTGGACTTTCGGTATCCTCGTCGAACCGCCAACCAGCACGACTTCATTGATATCCGATGGTGATAATTTGGCATCTTTGAGAGCTTGCAAAACAGGACCCCGACAACGCTCAACAAGATGATCCGTTAGTTGTTCAAATTTTGATCGTGTAAGTTTATTTTGCAAATGTTTCGGTCCGTTTTGGTCTGCGGTTATGAACGGCAAATTTATATCTGTTGATTGTGCGGAGCTTAATTCACGTTTCGCTTTTTCACACGCCTCCTGCAACCGCTGCAACGCCATCGCGTCTTTACGCAGATCGATATTGTGTTCTGATTTGAACTGCTCGGCAACATAATTGATCAACACTTCGTCAAAATCATCACCGCCAAGATGAGTATCGCCGTTTGTGCTTAACACTTGAAAAACGCCGTCCGCAACTTCGAGACATGATACGTCAAAAGTACCGCCGCCGAGATCGAAGACCACGATTTTTTGGTTGATATTTTTATCAAGCCCATAAGCCAAAGAAGCCGCAGTCGGCTCGTTTATTATTCTTGCAACTTCGAGACCTGCGATTTGACCGGCATCTTTTGTTGCTTGGCGTTGTGCGTCGTTGAAGTATGCGGGAACGGTGATGACGGCTTTGTTTACTTTGTGACCGAGATATGCTTCGGCGGCTTCTTTGAGTTTGCGGAGGGTCATTGCGGAGATTTCCGGCGGCGTGTGTTGTTTGCCGTCAATATCTACTTTGACATATTCATCCGAACTCCCGACAACCTTGTACGGCACCATCTTCTCTTCCGTCGCAACTTCGTTGTGCCGCCGTCCCATGAATCGTTTAATTGAGGCGACCGTGCGCGTCGGATTAGTCACCGCTTGACGGCGTGCAGGCTCACCAACAAGATACTCACCGCCATCCGTAAACGCAACAACACTCGGCGTAAGTCTGTTTCCTTCGGCATTGGGAATCACCTTGTGTTCCTTGCCTTCCATAACAGCAACAACCGAATTCGTCGTACCGAGATCAATTCCGATAATTTTTTCACCAAGAGCCATTTGATTTGTCCTCACTTTCTATAGACTTGTCCAAAACTTGAAAAACAATTTAACAGGCGTTAAGCACAAAGGCAGGGAGACACAAACTCAACCCATACGCCTCTCCGCCCATCGCCCTTCCACCTAACGCCGCAATAATAAACAGCAGCAATGAAACAAGTCTTATGTTTATCGTTTAATTTTTATATGCCCAAAAACGACTTTATACCAAAACCGGTATGGCGGTGGGCATCGCCTAAAATATACGCAACGTACTTCAATCAACCTCTGTCGCAAATCACATGCCAATTTGTTTTTAGACAAAATATACTTTGCAATACCACAACATCAAATAACTTACATCAAATATCCCAATTAGACTAAAACTGCCAATTTGACAGTCAACCAGAACCAAACACAATAACCATTATGAAGTTCTCTCTAATTTTCCAGAGCTGAAAACGCATCAACAAAACCAAAACGTGTCGGAGGACATTTGCCAACACGTCTTGGCGTTCAGTTCAAACTTTTTTGTTTCTATTACACACAGAGGCGGGCGGGACGCCCGCGTTCCAGTCCGCGCCGCTTTGCGGCAAAATTTATGCGGTATAACAAAGCCTCGCCTCTACAATACGAACGTTTTGGTTTGGGGCGGTAAATCGAGAATTTTCTGATTATTTCGGATTTTGTGGGGGTGTTACATTGTGCTTTTATTCGCTGTATCAACGCCCTGAAAGTAGAGACGCAATGCATTGCGTCTCTACATTAGCGTAGGGCAACGCCCTACGAAAG
>JAISQS010000600.1 GCA_031274045.1 Planctomycetaceae bacterium
TATCACAATCTTTCCTTTGAGTATCCAGAAAATGCGGCATACAAGCAATATGTAGCAAAGTTTTACCCGGATGGACACACAGAACTTTTAAGTAGTTTTTTTGAATATTTGTCAATTGACGCAAGACACTTACTCACCCATAACAAATTTTATGTGTCAAAGATGCTTGACGCACTAATGAAAAGAATGGAGGACAAATAAAATGCCAACACCGTTTGAAACAGAGAAATTTAAAAAAAGGGTTGCGAGTGAGGATGAATTTATCCGGCTGGGAGCTGCCGATCAAAGCGGCATTCGTAAAATCAGCTTTCTCTGGAAAGGTGAAAAATACAGATTAACCGCTGCTGATTTTATTCGCAATTTAGAACCGTTTAATCAGGAAATCTACGATAAGTTAAAAAATGCGTGGGATGAAATCTGTAAGGAAGATTGTATTCGTCCCGTCTTTTTTGAGGATATTTTTGACATTGTCAAGGAGGCAAAACCTATTTGGCATTGATTCCGATACAGTTTTGTTTATCGAAAACAAAGATATTCTTTACACGGATTAGTCTACAACAAGATGAATATTCTTTTTTTAACCTAGAAATTACAGCATGAAATTTTAATTGGGTAAAATCCTACGCGAATGCCCATGCTGTAATAATTATTTTCTGAATTTTCTTACGTATGATAAGACGTGTTTTAGGCGTTCATCGAAGGCATCGACGGAGCGGCGGAGATCAGTAATCTCCGCAGTCAACGTCTTCATCTGATTTTATTTCTACTGTAAGGAAGAGTTTAATTTTGTTTTATATTCTCTGCGTTCTTTGCGCCTCCGCGCGCAACAAAAAAAAGTTGCGCGCGGAGGCGCAGAGAACACAAAGGAAGGCATTTTATTTTTTATACTTTCGGCGGTAGAAAATGAAGCCCCCGCCGAGTCTTTGCATTCCGTAGGAATACAACCCCGTGACTTGCCCCATGGTGGTATTCCTACGGCTTGCAAAATAAAGCTTAAAATCACTAAAATCATTCCCCGCAAAATCCGAAATAATCAGAATTTTATTCAGTGGGAATTGCACAGAAAGGCAAGGGAAGTTTGGAATATTCCGCCCTTACCTTGCCTTTCATTTCCCGTGAATTACTTGTTCAAAAATCGCATTAACAAGTTTGAGAACTCCGCGTACTACTTGAGCAATTCATCAAAATTTATGCCTTTGAGATCGATGACTGACACGGTGTGCGGCGCGTTGTTGTCTTCTAAATCGATATTCGCAACATATAATTTGTCGCCTCGTAAGCATACTTCCGAGCATCTGTCAAAAGCACCTTTCTTTTTATCGTTGGCATTTGGTTTTGTCTTATTTTGTGCGATCAAAACGGTTTTGCCGTTTGCCGGATTTGTTGCTAAAACGGCGTTGCCGACATAATCCGCAAAGAAAATGTAACCTTTCGGGCAGACTTTTAATCCGTCCACACTTCCGTTTAAGCCGCTTTTTGCAAGACCAATATCACGATTTGAAATCACCTTATCGCCGCCCTTCAATTTTACTTCTATGATCTCCTTGTTGCCGAAATTAGCAACATACAAAGTTCCGTCTTTCGACAATCCGATCCCGTTCGCGCCGACTTTTTCGGCTTTGGGGTTGTTGTCGCCTGTTTTGAAGCTGAACAAAAAGTGCGGGTCTTTACCGTAAGGACGGACACGGATTGTTGTGGTTCTGCCGAATTGTCTGCCCAACGACGCGCCGAATCGCGAGCGGAATTGCGAACGCCCAAACTCCGATATGTCAAAAACAAAAACGCCACTCGTCATCGGTAACTCAACAATCGACGGATCAATTTGAGTCTCCGCAACGTATATTTTGCTACCATGTATCTCAAGCCCATTCGCCTGAACGATACCAGTAACCAATACCTCACTTCTTACCGGCTTGCCGTCCTTGTGAATCACGCGAAGTATCCGCGACTTGTGATTCGGATTACCGCCAAGACATTGGCTATCCGCAATATACAGATGACCGTCCGGTCCAAACGAAATCCCCAACGGCGTAACTCGTCCGGTTTCAGGATGCGCCTGAAGCTCGAAATATTTATCGACCTTGTCGTCCGCATCTATCTTCAACAGCCACGCATTACCCTTGTCGCCAATAGTCGGCACCGCAAGAATAATATCATTCGTCACCGGATTCACCGTCATCCCGTCAGGATGTTTTTGACCGTCCGGCAAAATGATCGCCTTAGACGGTTTGGCAAGCGGCTCCGCCGACTCCGCTTTCACCACCGCGAAAAACGAAAACGTCAGCACACAAACAAACAACATCAGTATTTGAAACACCTTCTGCATTTACATTACCTCCAGTTTAGGTTTTGATACTAAACACAACAACAGTACGCCCGAAAAATACAGACTTATCGTTGCGCAAAGTACACAGTTACTATCTAACACCAACAGACAAAAGATCGCGACATTTTCGACAAAAAAATCAACACAGCAAAACATCACGTCACACCGCGCTAAAATAAATATGCCAAAAAATATCACTCTCCACACAAACTACACACAACAGTTGTTCATTGTATGTTGTGTGTTTTGTACGTTTACATTATTTCTTTTTGGGTTCGAGTTCTCTTATGATGAGTTTACTGAATTTTATTTTGTTGCCGTGGTCTTGGAGCATGATTAGTCCGGTGCGGTTTGCGCCGAAATCCGTTGCGCGTGCGTACTTACTTTTTGACAAAGCTATTTTCCATTGCTCGCTGTTCAAGTCATACTCCACAACCTTCTCGCCATTCAACCAATGCTCAATATGATTGTCCGCAACAATAATTCGTCCTGTATTTATTTCGTTGTGCGGATTGAGTTTTTTATTCTTTTTTGCGCCGATAACGCTGTACAATGCGGCAGCGGCGTATTTGCCGTTGTTGCCGTTACCTTCGCGGTTGTTTGGGTCATCGAGAATTTGGTATTCGCAACCTAACCAACCGAAATTTTTGGTGTAATTGATTGCGGATCCGATTTCGCCAAAATCTTTCAACTTATATTTTATGCCGCTGTTACCACCTTTGCTGTTAATCCATTCAAAGTCGAGAATGAAGTTCGTGTATTCTTTTTTTGTGACAAGATCACCTGCAAGATGATTATTTTTTGAGCCGTCACAAATCAGCACGCCATCCACAACTGACCATCTGCTTTTTGTCAATTCCTTACCATAGTGAGCCGTCCAACCGGCAAGATTTTCACGCGGAATAAGCGACATCGGCTCCGACACGTCATATTTGTCAAAAAGCCATTTCAAACCATCGTCAGACGGCGGCGCAGCAAGCAATTGCAACGACAACGAACAGGACAGAAAAATAACAAACACAAGCAGACCGAAAACTACAACAAACTCAGCAACCCGAAATTTGAATAAATTCCGGTGAAGTGTTGTAGGGGAATTTAATTTTTGTGTCATTGGAAGATTTTTGATTGTTTGGTTATTGTGTTGGTGTTGGTTTTGGTTTTAAACTATCAATTGGGGTACACGACTCCAATTTTGCAAAATTAACGACGCAGTATTTATCGTTGCGCTAAAATTTCAGCCCAAAACAACAACATAAAAAACTACATGTCACCACCAGCGGCGAGTTATTGTATCAAACGATATAAACATATCAACCAGCCCACACAACTAATCCAACAGAGAAAAAACCGAACATCAAAAAATATTGTCAACGTTAGGCTTTCGCCGGAAATTAACTGGCAACAAAAGTGTTAGAATTGGGCTATGGAGATTTTTGATAAAAACGTAATATATCAGCGAAATATTTTTTCTGGAAAACTGCAATTGTAGTA
>JAISQS010000653.1 GCA_031274045.1 Planctomycetaceae bacterium
CCGGAGAGTTCGTCTCTTTTGACGGAACTTGACCCGAAGAAAACGGCGATTATTGTTGTTGACATGTGGAATTTTCATTGGTGTATGACGGCAGCCGAGCGGGTTTCGGCAATGGTTCCGCGCATGAATGCTGTGTTGGGTGTTGCCCGTAATCAAGGAATGCAAGTGATTTGGAATCCGTCGGATGTGGTCACAACTTATTCCGGTTCGCCGCAATACGAAAAGGCAGTGGGCGTGCAACTCCGTCAAACACCGAAAGTACGTGATCCCCTTTCGGCAAAATTCACCGCAAAAGTAGGCGGTTGCATGTGCGGTGCGGGGATTGTGTGCAAGGGAAATTATGGTTGGGACAGCATGAATCCTGATCTTGTGATCAAGGAAAACGATTTGATCTCCTCTTCGACTGATGAGATTTACAGTTTATTGTCCGAGCGCGGCATTACGAACATTATTTACATGGGTGTCCATACAAATATGTGCGTGTTCGGAAAACCGGGGGCGTTGTCGTCGATGACGCAAGCGGGATTCAACTGTTATCTTGCCCGTGATCTCAATGACGCTTTCACGCATTACGATCCCGCCAAAGGCTACACACCAGACGACGGAACAACCGAAATCGACAATAATCTGCAAACAGCAGGCATCAAGAATATCAATATGGGTGAGGATTTTTTGAAAGCGGGATTACTCCGTGCTGGTTTTTTGGGGCAAGACGAGCCGATTGATTACGTCCGTTTTGTCCCATGGGGGAAGCCGGAGCGTCCGTATTTTTTTGACAAGCAAACGGTCGTGACTTTGACAGCGCCATGGTTGGATGGAACGGAGATTCGCTACACGACAGACGGAAGTGAACCGACGGCGGAGTCGGAGTTGTACACAAAACCGCTGACGATAACGCAAACGCAGACATTGCGGGCGGCGGCGTTTCGCGACGGAAAAAGAGTGAGTTTACAAAGCAACGCGTATTATGTTGGGCTGCCTTCGGAATTACCTTCTCAACCGAATGTCTATCTTGATGATTTGCCGTATATTTCCAACGGCTATACTAATCACTCAAAAGGTGCTGCGGCATGTATCTGGTATCCGCAGAAAGGAAAATCATTTGAAGGAAAAACATTGCGGATACGGGGCAAAACTTACACGCACGGCATGGGATTCCGCGCGCCGTCATCGGTTCAATACGAACTCAAGCCGGAGTACAAGCGGTTTGTTGCGTTGGCTGGAATCGACGATAATTTGTTATCTCAAAACAACGGACGATTTCTTGCCATGCACAGCAGCGTTCAATTCAAAGTATCAATTGACGGTAAGATTGTTGCGGAGAGTCCGGTGATGCGTATTTCGCAAGAGGCGTGGCGATTCGACATCCCAATTCCGCCGAACAGCCGCCGAATCAATCTATCCTGCACAGACGCAGGCAGCCGTCATCTACTAGATTTCGGCAATTGGACAAACGCAGGTTTTGTAACCGAGTCTGACAAAAAAGAGCCATGATTGTTGGTGGTTTTGTTTTGTTGCTCCACAAAATTTTGCCGCGAAGCGGCGAAGGACTGGAACGCGGGCGGGACGCCCGCGTTCCAGTCCGCGCCGCTTCGCGGAAATTGTCGGCTGCACCGACGGGGCGTTTTGATATATCAACACGTTTCACGATCCTTTGGGACGAGGGCAAGCCTCGCCCCTACAATGCCGACGCAACTTATGTTGCCAATGTTTTTTGGCGTTCAGCATTGATATCGTATATATTGATAAATAGCACGACGTGAACCACCCACAAAATCCGAAATCATCAGGAATTTTTAAGTGTCAAAATTATATTTACTTTGTTGTTTCTCCGGCTAATTTTTTTAATTCTTGTTCAAATTGTTCGAGTAATTTTTTTCTGTTTTTGGCGGTTCTGTTGTGTGGTATTGTGTTGTGTTTTTTGGCATTGATTATTAGGTGTAGTTCAATTGTGTCTGTTTTTTTGTTGTGTATTGAGTAGATGAAGTCCGGTGAAGTTGTTCCGCCTGTGTATGTTGGTAATTTGATGCAACCTTCCGGTAATTTGTCGTAGATAATCATTTCTTCTGACTTGGTTGTAGTCAAATTGCCGATACAAAATTCATTCGCAAACAGACTCGTTCGCGCTGTAAAATCAAGCGTATTGTATGAGAATTTTTGTCCGAATATCTCTGTTGACATCTTCTCGAATTCGTTTACTGTGTTGTCGATTGTAGCGGTGTTAAAGAACTCATTCGGTATCGTTTTATTTTTTCGCGCGTCTACAATTCCCTCATGCAACAAACCTACCGGCAACGCCGTCCTCTTGCTCAACCGCATCAAAAACTCTCCATAACTAACAACTCCAATTTGCGATTCCACCCTCCTAGACTCACCACTGACAACACGCAATCCATTTTGACCGCGAGCAATTGTCTCCTCAATAATTGAAAGAGACGGACTCGCAAAAATACTTCCGCGCGAAAAAATATCAGCCAAAATTTTACCAATCACTCCATCAGAAATTTTCTCAAACCGCAAAAGATAACGTCTGCTAACTCTATCCCATAGTTCTTGCAATCTATGAAAATTATCCTTGATTTTGCAGGTTTTCGGGTGTTTAGTAATTCTGCCGTCTATGATTATTCCGTCGTTGATTTTCGCATTCGCATCACTCGGCAACAGGACAAATAATTTTTCCATGTCGAGAATATTACCACTCACATCAATAACACAATCACGTAATAATTTCTCTTTTGCGTTCGATTCCGTGTCGGCGTATTCTGATTTTATTAACAAGCTCAATATGCCGCTATTGATTTTTCCGTCTGCAATATCCATACCGTCAACATTTATTTCGCCGACTAGTTTTTTTGCAAAATCGCGTTCCGAATAATCAATTATATATGTCAAACGAAAAGCTTCTTTATTTATTTTCGTGTTTACGCGCGTTCCGTTTTCGTCAAACGGCAATCTTAAACCGCGTCCGACTTCCTGAATTTTGCTTATTTCTGAACCCGAACTTCGTAATTTTGCAATGACGAAAATATTCGGGTTATCCCATCCTTCGCGCAGAGTCCATTTTGAAAAGAGGAATCGCCGAACGTTCCATGTGCCGTCGGCGTTCTTGAATTTAAGCATCTGCTCCTTGTTTCGCAAAATATCATCAACTTCATTTTGTATCGCTTCGTCGCGTTTCTTTGTGTTATCTTCCGCAAAATATCCAGCGATTGTTTTGCTCACGTCTTGCAAAGTAGCTTCGAGGAATTCCCTGTATTCGTCTTTCGCGTTTTTGATTTCTTCTCTCAATTTTCTAACAAGCAACTCCTCAAATTTAACCCGCAACCAACCCTTGTCATTTTTATCACCGCCCCTGAACGACTCAATACTATCAATAAAAAACAGGCTATTTGTTTTGATTCTTGGCAAATTTGCGGTCTGATTTTTGCGGTAAAAATTTTCTTGCTCTTTCTCAAAATGCGCGTCGAGTGCTTGTTGCAATATCAATTCCTGATAACCCAAATTTAAGATTTGCGGAATCAATTCTGTTCCGTGATGGAGTTCCAATTCGTTTGAGAGCAAAGCCGAATCTGTCGATTTGATCGCTTCCAAATATATGCCGCCGTCGAAATCCGGAATTGTTGACAAGTCATCGCCGATCCTTAATTCGTAGGTTTTATTTGATATATTTTTTTTTAGTGTAATTGTTTTTTTTCCGGTAGGATTTATTTTGTCGACCTTAAATTTTACGAGTTCGTTCTCTTTGTTATTTGGTATCGCGGGGTATACGATCTGCACTCCTTTGACCAGTCCTTCGTTGAACGCCTGCACCGCGTTTAGATTATAGACAAGATTTTCATAATCTTTTTTTTGCGATGTCAATTTGATTTTCGACGTATCAAGTTGGCAATTGTCCGGCGAGTTCGGATTCAAGTTGGACAAAGTTCTCGTTTGATAGAAGTTGTACGGCGCGGCGGATTCGGTGTTGTTTTGTCTATTTTTTTCTTTTGTCAAGATTTTATTTGGGAAAGTTGCGCCGAATCGAATGATGAGTTGCGGAGAGATTTTTTCGACAATATTTTGCCATGCTTTTGAGTCTTTCTTGAATCTGTGCGGTTCGTCAATAATCACAATCGGTCGCGTCGCCTTCAACCCATCAAGCGGACAACCAATACAACCCAACAGAGTCGAATCATAATCATCACGACTCATCGAAGAGGACGCGAGCATACCGTCGTTGAGCAACAGTATGTTTATATTTTTTTCTTCGGCGCGCGAGCTGTCACAAAACGAACGCAATGATTCGGGAATCTGTTTTCGACTCCCCCTTTTCGCATCAAAATCTCCGGCATTGATTACGCCGAAATGGATTGACAGATTCGCGAATTCTTGTTTGAAATGTTTGTTCCAATCGTCCGACGTAATTGACATTTTAACGCCTTCCTTGATCGGCACACTTGGGACAATTATGATAAATTTGAAGAAGCCGAATTTTTGTTTTAGCCTATAAATTAAGCGTGTGTAGACGTAAGTTTTGCCCGTACCGGTCTCCATTTTGACATCAATATTCCGAGTAAAACGTAAAACCGGATTCGCGCAAGATTGCACATCGAACTCAATATTTCTACCGTCAATCGCACCAATCACTCGGTCAATCGCGTCTAATTGATATTGGAGTTTTTCTAATCTCATATTATATTTTCAACCACAAAGAACACAGAGGACACGGAGAATACATTAGTACCAAGTTCCTTAATCGTTCGTGCATGATTGCAGGGGATTTTTTACAGAATGTTAAGGGAAGTTAATGGAAGGTTTGATGCGGGAAGTTTGATTTGTATTTAGCACGCAGATGACGCAGATTTTATGGATTTACGCAGGATAGAAATTAAATAAAATCTGTGAATATCCTAAAAATCTGCGTTATCTGCGTGCTAAAAAAATTGGAGAACCTGACAGCCGCTGGCGAACGCGAATGAAATTTCCTGATTATTTCGTTTTTTGTGGGGCTTTTACATCGTGCCTTTTATTAAGCACTGTGTCAATGCAATGTATCAACGCCCTGAAAGGGCAAAATATCATAGCGTAGGGCAACGC
>JAISQS010000657.1 GCA_031274045.1 Planctomycetaceae bacterium
AATCTCTTTCGTAGGGCGTTGCCCTACGCTATGATATTTTGCCCTTTCAGGGCGTTGATACAGCGAATAAAAGACACAATGTAACACCCCCACAAAATCCGAAATAATCAGAAAATTTCGCGTATTTTGTATTTTCGTGTATTTCGCGTTGAAAAAAGTTTTTAGAAATTACATTTCGTTTGGTTCGTATTTTTCGTTTGGTTCGTATTTTCAAAAAAATATGTGTTGTATAACGCGGTATGATTGTTTGATATTTATGCCCCTCTTGTCATTTTTTTATTTGTTGCTCTAATGTGCGACCTTGTTGTGTCATCGATTTCAAATTAATAATGACAATTTTTTGTGCCTTTTTCCGTGCCAACTCCATCACCGAATTTCGCGTCCATTTTCGGACCCAGTGACCTTGTCCAATTAGTTCAATACCGCGCGCAAACCGAACCCGAAGCGGCTGCATTTATTTACCTTACCAACGGTGTAGATGCTGAATGGACTGTGACTAACGCTGAGCTTGATCGCTCCGCCCGACGTATTGCCGCTTGGCTGCAAGACCGCAATATGTTCGGTCAACGTATCCTCCTTCTTTATCCACCCGGTCTTGATTTCATTTCAGCTTTTTTGGGCTGTCTTTATGCAGGGGCGATTGCTGTTCCGGTTTATCCGCCTCATAAAAACCGCTCAATCTTGCGTATTCAGAAAGTCGCACAAAGCGCAGGAGCCTCCGTCGCCTTCACCACAGCAGATGTCAACAACCGCGTAAATAACTTCATCGACGAAGCTCCCGATCTCAAAAAAATCCCTTGGGTCGCCACAAATACCCTCGAACAAAACCTCGAAGATCATTGGACAAAACCCGACATCAACACCGAAACAATCGCCTTCCTACAATACACCTCCGGTTCAACCGGCACTCCCAAAGGTGTCATACTCACGCACGGAAATCTAATCCATAACTCAAGAACCATCTTTACCGGTTTTGAACATAAAAGAAACGAAGTTGGCGTTTTTTGGTTGCCGAGTTATCACGACATGGGACTCATCGGCGGTATTGTCCAACCCCTATTCTGCGGTTGCCGGAACGTTATCATGTCGCCGTTGACATTCTTGCAAAAGCCGTTCCGTTGGCTCGCCGCTATCACGAAATATAGAGGGACAACAAGCGGAGGTCCAAATTTCGCCTACGATTTATGCGTCCGCCAAATCACAGACGAACAAATTGACCAACTCGACTTGAGTTGCTGGCATCTGGCTTTCAACGGTGCCGAACCAGTTCTCGCCGAAACAATGGAATCATTCGCAAAGAAATTTGCCCGATGCGGATTCAAATATGAAGCGTTTTATCCATGTTTTGGACTCGCCGAAGGTACGCTTCTCGTCTCCGGCGGTTATCGAAATGATCCGCCTGTTGTCTGTAAATTTGACGCGGACGCTCTCGCTATCGGCAAGGCAATCGATGCTAATCCGAACACGGCGCGGACTGTTGATCTCGTTTCAAGCGGACAAAAGGTGTTGCCGGATGAGAAGATTGCGGTTGTTGATCCTGAGTCTTGTGTTCGTTGTACGGATCGTATTGTTGGTGAAATTTGGGTGAGTAGTCCAAGTGTTGCGAAGGGTTATTGGCAAACTCCCGATGCTACCGAGCAGACGTTTAACGCGAAAATTGTCGGCAATGGTGATTTGCCGTTTATGCGTACAGGTGATCTTGGGTTTACGATTGGCGGCGAGCTTTTTGTCACCGGTCGAATTAAGGATTTGATAATCGTTCGCGGCGTGAATATTTATCCGCAAGACATCGAATCGACCGTTCAACGAGTCAGTGATTTTTTGCGACCGCTCGGCGGTGCCGCGTTTATGGTCAAGGATATTCCAAAGAATAACGGTGAGAGGTCGGTTGAGAGGCTTGTTATTGTGCAGGAGGTTGAGCGTAAATTTAAGGGCGACGCGTCGTCGATTTACGGTGAAATTCGGCGGGTTGTTGCGGCGGAACATGAGATTGCGGTTGAGGCGATTGTGCTTGTAAAGTACGGAAGTATCCCAAAAACATCGAGCGGTAAAATTCAACGTCATGCTTGCCGCAATGGTTTTTTGAGTGGTTCGCTTAATGAGATTGATCGTTGGGTGTCGCCGAATGTTTCGTTTGAGTTCTGCGAGGAGGGTGAGTCGGAGAATGCGATGTCGGAGGCTATTGGTATTCCAGACACGGAGGATCATGGGCGGATTGTGCGTGGAGGCGAGATTGAGCCGTTTGCGGTTGAGGCACCGATCAAGCCGATTACGCCGCCGGGTAAACCTACCGAGTCAAGCAAAATGATCGTCAAAGAAACACACGGAGGTCAGTCGGATACGCAATCGGTACTGTCCTTGATAACAAGAGATGAAATCGCAACAGCAGTGTTGGAGGAAGTGCGGAAAGTTGCGAAGGAGCGTGCGGCGAATCTCACAATTGACTCCGACATAACTGAACTTGGGTTAGATTCTCTTGAGCGGATGGAGATTCTCGCGTCAATCGAAGATCGGTTCGGCGGTCAATTCCCCGAATCGATTTTGCCCGAATTATGTACGGCGAGTCAAGTGCTTGACGCGGTTCTGCTTTATCTCGGTTCCGGTCCCCGAAAATTGACAGCCGAAAGCAGAATTGCGCAATCTGAAATCCCTGAAGAGTATTATCATATTGAGAAATTCCCTGAATATTTGCGGCTCAAAGCGGGATTAAATTTGATCAAGGAGACGGGGTTGAACCGTTTTTTTGACGTACACGATGGCATTACCGGCGACCGTGCGGTTATTGACGGCAAAGAGTACATAAATTTTTCAAACTATAATTACATAAATACGTCGGGTGATCCGGCGGTAACTGCGGCGGCAATTGATGCGTGTCAAAGATACGGGACGAGCGTTTCGGCGAGTAGATTAGTTTCCGGCAACAAACCGATTCATCGCGAGCTTGAGAATGCGGTTTCAAATTTTCTTGGTTGTGAGGATACGATAGTGTTGGTTGGCGGACATTCGACGAATGAGGGTTTGATTGGGCATTTGTTGGATGAGAAGGATATGATTTTGTTTGATGCGCTTGCTCATAATAGTATCGTGGAGGGTGCGATGCTTTCCGGTGCGCGGCGGCGACCGTTTCCGCACAATGATTGGGAGGCGGCGGATTGGATATTGAAAAATCACCGCAACGATTATCGCAAGGTGCTTATTGCGGTTGAGGGTGTTTACAGTATGGATGGTGATTATCCTGATTTGCCGCGATTGATAGATGCGAAGAAGCGTTATCGTACTTTATTGATGGTGGACGAGGCGCATTCGCTTGGCGTTTTGGGCAAAACCGGACGTGGGATAGGCGAGCATTTTGCGGTTAATCGGCGTGATGTTGATATTTGGATGTGTACTTTGAGTAAGACGTTTGCGAGTTGCGGCGGTTATATTAGCGGTTCGAAGGAGTTGGTGGAGTATTTGAAATATACGTTGCCGAGTTTTGTTTTCAGTGTTGGTATATCGCCGCCGAATTGTGCAGCGGCTCTGGCTGCAATAAAATTACTGGACAACGAACCGGAGCGGGTAGAAAGATTACGCCAAAATTCCGCAATGTTCCTCGAACTGGCGAAGTCAAAAAATCTCAATACCGGAATGAGCAAGGATTCTGCAATTGTCCCTGTTATCTTGGGTAACTCAATGTTAGCGTTGAAGCTGTCGAGAGCGTTATTTGATCGCGGCATAAATGTTAAACCAATTCTGCATCCGGCGGTTGAAGAAAAAGCGGCGAGATTGCGATTTTTCATAACATCTGCACACACACCGGAACAAATAAAATACACCGTAACCTGCGCTGCCGAAGAACTAGAAAAACTAAAAAACGAAGAACAATAAACAAGTAATTACGCAGAAAATCTAAAGAAACGCAGGCGATCTCGCCTCGTTATACCCACAAGTCATAAACGCATTCGCATAACGTTATCGACGCATTCGCGATGTCATAAATGCGTTCGCATAACGTTAGCGGTGCATTCGCGATGTCATAAATGTGTTCGCATAACGTTAGCGACGTATTCGCGATGTCATAAATGTGTTCGCATAACGTTAGCGGCGCATTCGCGATGTCATAAATGTGTTCGCATAACGTTAGCGACGGTAGCTTGCTACCGACGAAATGGGGCGTGAAAAGCGGTGGTGATCGTAAGGTGGGCAACCGACTGCCAGGCGGTTGCGTCGGCGCAAGTCGACAACTGGATCGCCAGAACACATCGGAATTTCGAACGCCCAAAACCAAAAAACGGTGACGTTGTAGGGGCGAGGCTTGCCCTCGTCCCCCAAAGGTGCGTGAAACGTATTGATATTCCAAACCGTTCCCGTCGGCAACGCCGACAATTGCCGCGAAGCGGCGCGGACTGGAACGCGGGCGTCCCGCCCGCCTCTGTGTATTAGGAAACCGAGCGAGTTTGGAAGGAACGCCAAGACGTGTTGGTGATCGTAAGGTGGGTAACCGACTGCCAGGCGGTTGCGTCGGCGCAAGCCGACAACTGGATCGCCAGAACACATCGGCAAAACCAACACGCCCCAACGGGGCAAAAGCTCATAGCACAGGGCAACGCCCTGTGAAAA
>JAISQS010000416.1 GCA_031274045.1 Planctomycetaceae bacterium
CTGCTCAATAAAATTTAACGAACGAAATTCGGAAGGTTCGGTGGTCATAATGGAAACGTAATAAAAAAAGGGTTAATCAATAATTGGTTTCGAGGCGAAGTTGGTATTGTTGAATCTCATTATTGCTTAAATTTTCTGAATCGACAAGGCGATGGTGTTTTTTTGTTGACAGTTGGGATGCTTTTGAGGGGTTGTTCTTTTTTTGGTTTTGGGTTTCTGTTCTTCTTTTTCGTTTTTTTAAAAAACAATAGATTTGGTTTTGGCAAATGCCGATCATAATTGTTGTGTGTCTGTTTTTTCTATCCGTGTTTGGGAGTTGCGGGTAGGGGAAATATTCGGGCGGAATAAAATGATTTTATTGGTTAGTTAAATTGTGGAGGAGATATGCGGACTTCATCGATTATTGTTTTGCTTTTGACGCTTGTGGTTGGTACGGTTTTTGCGCGTTTTATTGGTCAATTTATGGAGTCAGAGCCGAATACGTCTGCCGTCAAAGTTGTCGAGAACAATTTGCCCGAAGCGAAAATTCTGGTGGCAAAAGTACCGATTGCGGTTGGGCAAGAGATATTGGCGGAGCATATTGCGTATGCTACGGTTCCGGTGTCGGAGTTGCCGGAGCGGGCAATCACAAATTTCAACGAAGCGTACAGACGACGTCCGGCTTTTCCAATTCCGGTGGATTGTCCGATTTGTGAAGATTTATTGATTGCAAAAGATGACGATGACTCAAATAAAAATTCAACGAAATTCATTCCGGCGGGTTACACAATCGTTTCTCTTGATATCGAATGGCTAAACAAACGAAACCGTTCTCAATTCTCCGAAAAACGTTTTTTGACATCAACACAACCAAACACGCAACACGATTTCGCCTCCAACATAAACCACGAAAATAACAATGAATTATCGTTACAAAAAAGCGGAGTTGAAACCAATGAACCACGATCTTTGCTGGCAAAAGGCAACCGAGTAGACATTCGCGTAATCAAAAAACATGCTCCAAACGGAACACACGCATCCATCAAAGAACAAGTCCTCCAAACATACGCCGAACGGATAAATATTGAAACGATAAGTGAGCTTGTTTTGGAAGATATCAGTATCCATAATTTCACAAATTACGGACACAATAACGCCGGAAAAAGTTTGCAAAAAGTATCTTTTTTACTCGAAAATTCCAAAGCCGAATTACTCGCCGCAGCCGCAAAAAAAGGACGTTTGCGAATGGTTGCTCATCAAGCTGAAAGGAAGGAATTGATTGAGCAAATTGAGAATAAAATAAGCGAACCGGAAATCGCCGCAAATAACAATAACAAAAAATACGCAAACTACTTCAACAAAAAAAATAGAACAAGAGGCTCAAAAACAACCCAAAACAACGAAACAATCGCCACAACCCAAAACATCAATACACAAAACGAAATCAATCAGACCGACAACAATAACCAAAATAACCAAGCACAAAACAACATCACTCCAACCACCACTACCAAAAATATTGATTTGGCAAATGCCTCCGCAAATTTGACTACACCTGACACAACAAAAGATACAACCACAACAAAATCTACCGCATCACGTCCGTCATTGCTCGTGCTGCCGCTTCTCTTGCGTGGTATGTTTGACACGCAGCCATTGGCGAATACGAATAGCACCAATAAAACAAAAAATAACAAAACAGACCAAGACAACGAATACAACAACGTCGGTTTTGCAATGTCACACGGCTCAAAATACGAATCAACAACCAAACAAAAACAAAATTTGATCCACAATTCCACAAAAAATAACACAAATAAATTTACAGAAGTAATCGACAACAACACAACAAAACCAACTCAAGTTTTGCCGGTATTATCCTCTCCAACATACGATGCCGATATTGACAACAACGACTCCGTCGGTTGGTCTAGCACCAGAAATTACGCAATAGGACACCAAAATAATAACACCAAAAATGAAGAATAAATCACAACCCGAAATAGACCAAATAAACGAAAAAAGCTGATAACAAAATTCGTTTGCTTGGTCTATTTTGTTTGTTTTGTATTCTCAAAAAAAATATTCTTTCGCTCAATATTCTTTCGCTCTGAAATTGATCTGGTATTTTTTTGTGCAAATAGATATACTCCGCAAATGTTGGTGTTTTCTGTATCTTGATTTTGTAGTTTCTAAAAATCAATTTTCGGATTTTTATTTAGTGTATTGGAGTTTATTTATGTCGAGAAGGTTATTGGTTGTTTTTATTGTTTTTGTTTTTTGGGCGGGTCAATTTGGTTGTCGTGGTACGTGGAGCAATGGTGCTTGGAATGATGGCGTGTCGAATTGGTGGAAGTTGCAACCTGCTGATCAAACGGCAATAACGACTGCACCCGAAGCGGCTACATTTGCGACTCAAGGTCTATTTCTCGGACAACAAGGCAGCTACATCTCACCGCCTTCCAACACCCCACTAGCTACACCCGCACCCGCTCAAATTTCCGCAACTCCAATCCCCGCTTCCGTCATAACTCCGAATCCCGCCACCGTTCCAACTCCCATTGCAACTTCCAATCAAACGCCGACACCGATTCCAATTGCTCCCGTAGATAATTCGTATACAGCCCAAAAATCTACAAACCCAAACACCGTTCCCGCATCGCCGACAATAACAAACTTGCCCGCAACTTATCCGGCAGCCAACTCGAACTCGCCGTCAATTTTTTCTTTGCCCAATACATCAAACACACCGCAAGCTGAATCGGCAGTCCCCGAACAACCATTCGGATCAAATGTCAACCTCGGCTCAATCGGCAAAAACGAATCTATGTTCTCGCCAACAGAACCCAAAGAAAACGATCTCACAAAAAATGCAAATATTGCGCCCTTGCAAAATGCACCAAACCAAGACCCCAACACTGGTTTTTTTAACAATGTACCACCGACCGCCTATGACATCCCCGCTTCCGGCACAGCAGAAACAGCCTTCCAAAGCATGGAGACCAGAGCCGGAACTCAAGTCTCAAAACTACAAAACGGAACAACACAAGTAACAACCACAACCCCCCTTCCCGTCACAAGCTCATCCCACATCGTCACCGAAATCAACCCCGAATAAAAAATCAACAAGTTGAAACGGGAACGTAAGATCGCGTAGACACAAGCAGACAGTAAGACAGTTTGCGCGTTTAATTGAAGAAAACGATAAGATTTTTCGTTGCGCTAATAGCAACAACCCCAAAAAACTGCCGCGAAGCGGCGAAGGACTGGAACGCGGGCGTCCCGCCCGCCTCTGTGCGTAATAGAACCAAAAAAGTCAGAACGGCACGCCAAAACGTGTCGGCAAACGTAAGGTGGGTAACCGACCGCCGGGCTTTCATGGTGAATAACGTCGGCGCAAGCCGACAACTGGATCGCCAACACGTACCGGAAAAACCAAAACGCTCTACTTGCTGCGCCGACAAACTGACCGCCTGGCAGTCGGTCAGCTACCTTACCTTGTCGGTCGCCAACCTTACGTTGCCCAAATTACATTATTACTGGAATGTTTTGGAATCTGTGATTTCTATGGTTTTGTTTCCGCCGGATTCGGGGACGGTGATTTTGATTGGGGTGCTTTCGATGTTGCCCCATTCGTCGGGAACAATTTTAGGCATCGCCGCAATCTCCGCGTCAACTTTTGCTCTGTTCGCGTTGACTTCTTCCATAGTCATTTTGCCGAGTTGTTCGTTGGACAATTCGGAGGGTGCTTTTGGCGTGTGTGTGATTATTGCTTTGTAAGTTGCTGGCGGAACGCCGGGTTTTGAGAACGTGTTGATTGATGTCTCAAATTGCGC
>JAISQS010000692.1 GCA_031274045.1 Planctomycetaceae bacterium
TCCTTTCCTTAAATTTGTACGGTTGACAAGTTATTGAAACACCCATGCCACAATAAACTTACAAAACACATTATAACAACATACAAAAATAAAAAAAGAGCAACTTTTAACACCCTACCCGTTGGGGCGTAAAAAAATTCGCCGCAACGTAAGACAGCCAATACCGTTTGTCGCAGAGTTATTAAGGTAAGTAAAGTTGGGCGTACATCGCGAATTGGTAATGCGTGAGTTAGTCAGGGATCAATATCGGTAACAAAATTATGGCTATGGTGGTGGCGAATGGGAATTTTCAAGTATAAAAAGTATATTTGGATTTACGGGCGGTAGTGTTTACGGTGAAGTTTGGGGGTGTGGCGGCGATTGTGTTGACGACGTAGTGTTACCGCATTGCGAACAAAACGCAGCATTAGCGGGTAAATTGTTTCCGCAAGTTGGACAAAACATTGTAAAATTTCCTTTCAAAAAAGGATTGTTAAAATTTAATGAAACCAAAAAAACGTTTTTTTGTTTTGGTTATTGGTTATTTGAAAATGCCCGTGAACGAATCGCGATTGATTTGTTTTCATTATCGTATAATTATTTATTTTGTTTTTTCCATAATTCATTACTGGTTTTATCGCGATTTCAGTTTGGTTTTATGGAATCGCGGAGGATTTGTTTCGCCTCCTCCGTTGTTGCAACATCAAGCGGTGTTTTGCCGTCGTTCTCTTTTGCATTAACGTCCGCCCCTTTCTCAACAAGGTACTTGATAACATCTGCATCTCCGCTCCATGCCGCCGAATGAAGTACAGTTTCGCCGTCGTTATTTTTTGCATTGACATCCAGTCCTTTATTCTCAACAAGATACTTGATGACATTTGCGTTTCCGTTCCATGCCGCCGAATGAAGTACTGTCCCGCCTTTGTTGGTTTTTGTATTAGCATCCGCCCCCTTCTCAACAAGGTACTTAATAACATCTATGTTATCTGTGTTTTCGTTCATGGCAGCATAATGAAGTGCTGTCGAACCATCATTATCTTTTGCATTGACATCCGCCCCTCTCTTCTCAACAAATGACTTGACATCATTTAGGTTTCCATTCATGGCAACCCAATGAAAGACAGTCCAGCCGTTGACATTTTTTGCATTGACATCCAATTCTTTCTCTTCAACAAGGAACTTGACAACATCTGTGTTTCCGTTCAACGCAGCCACATGAAGTATTGTCATGCCGTAATCAGTTTTTGCATTGATATCCGCCGCCTTCGTAATGAGGTACTTGATAACATCTATGTTTTTGTTCATGGCAGCATAATGGAGTACAGTCACGCCTTTGTTATCTTTTACATTGACATCCGCCCCTTTCTCGACAAGGAGTCTGACATCATCCAGGTTTCCATTTTCGGCAGCATCATGAAGTACAGTCTTGCCGTCGTTATCTTTTGTATTGACTTCCGGTTTTTTCTCCTCAACAGGGGACTCCACAACATCAATGTTTCCGTTCCCGTCAGCCTCATGAAGAGTTGTCTTGCCAGCATCATCTTTTTTTGTATTGACAACATCCGCAGGCTTTCCGCAGCCTTGTATCAAACCGCAAAAGAGAAGCAAAAAAAATATCACAACAGAACGAACCGCATGTAGTTGTAAATCATGGAACATCGTTAAATCTCCTATTGAAAAGGATTGTTAAAGTTCCTCGAAACGGAAAACGTTTGCCGTTTCGGTATGGTTGTTGGTTAAATTTAATGAAACAAAAAAAACGTTTTTCTGTTTTGGTAATTGGTAATAAAGTACCGGTTGTTACTGTGTTAAAAAATCCGTGAGCGGTTACAAAAATTTTTTTCACTTTATCTATACAGCTTTTGTAATTTTGCTTTGTTTGTTATTTTTCATTTCTCGCTTAATTTCCCAAGTCTTTCAGAAAGTTTTGGATTAACATCTTTTAGCAGTTCAGATAATATCTTAAAATCTGAAGATTTTAAACGAGAATCATTTTCCAAAAGTCTTGTAACCTTCTTTTCCAGAAATTCCTTGAACTCTTGTGTTTTAGTTTCTTTATTTTGTAAATTATCATCCACTTCTTTGAATTGTTCTATTGCTTTTTTGAATTGTTTTAAATTATGTATGGTTAATATTTTAAAATCCTTAAATATTTCGTCAAAATTCAGTTTTTTCGGTTCCACTTCATCAAAATCAAAATCAAAAACAGATGTACTTGGCGTGTTATTATTGATTTTGTTCTCTTCGCTTTCGATTGTACCGAACTCGGCTTCGTATTTTTTTGCGATTTTTTGTAGTGGTTGAAAAAATATTTTTTGTATTTCTATTCCTAACTCGGATTGTTTTTTGTTTATTTTTTCAAGTTTAGCGAAAGTTTTGGAATCAAATTTTCCTTCTTTGCCCTCATCGTCAATATACTCATTTAAGATTTTTTCTTTACCTTTTTCATCAATGTCCACAGGTAATATTTTTCCGCCGGATAATTTGTCCCATTCTTGTCCGATCTCAATGCTTTCATTGATCAATGGAGTTGCTTTTGGTGCAACTTTTTCAAATGCCTCTTGAAAATCTTTTGGGCAAATTTTGATGTGTGTTTTTTCAAAACATTTTGGTGCTTTTATGCCTAAAACATCGATGAGTAATTCAAGTTCGTAGCTGACCAATTCAATACGCTCTTTATGTGTTTTTGTTTTGGCAACTTTTACTGCGATTATTTTGTCGTAATATTTTTCTGCTTTTGCAAGGTCTTTTTCTACACCAATGTCTTTATCACCGAGAGCGTAAACCTCAGCCAAAATATCTAACGCATTAACATCACCTGAATCCGCGATCTGTTGAATTTTTTTGAAATACTCTTTTGCTTTTGCCAAGTCCTTTTCTACTTTAATGTCCTTATTACCGCGCAAGTAAATTGATATTAAATCCACTAACGCAAACGCATCGCCTGCATCCGCATTTTTTTGTAATTCTTTGAATTGTGCGGGAGTCAATTTTTTGATTTCGAGAGTTTCTGATACCACTCGCTCTGGTGTTGGACGCTCACTGCGTTCTTGTCCGTAAATGTTGCCGGCAAAAATCGCGGCACCAAATATCGCACACAACAACGACAACTTAAATACTTTTTTCATGTTTGAATTTTTTCTGTTGATTGGTTAATACTTGTTAAATTTTTTTAACATCGTACAAGCGTGAAAAACGGAAAGCGTGTAAGTCAAAAATAACTTTTCGTCTATTCTGTTATTCCGCGTGTTCTATGTTGAAAATACAGTTTTAGTTAAGGTTGAAATTATTTTGGGTTTCGCTTTTCCGCAACACACGGAAGGTGAATTTTTGCCCAGTTAAAATTTAACGAAACAAAACATTTTTTGTTATGAAAATAAACTACCGGTTGTTTTTATTACCGGTAGTCAGCTTCTAAAATTTTT
This sequence comes from Planctomycetaceae bacterium, assembly GCA_031274045.1. GTDB lineage: Bacteria > Planctomycetota > Planctomycetia > Pirellulales > Thermoguttaceae > WRKP01. The sequence continues at coordinate 3,405 of JAISQS010000692.1, forward strand.
ATCGTGTTGCTAACTATATCTTTGGATTCTGTCCGTATTGATTCGTTTGCGGTTGACTGTCCTGAACAAGGAAAATCAACAAAATGATTGGACCAACAAGCGGAACAAGACAAATCCAATACCATCACCCACTTTTACCGGTATCATGTAACCGCCGTACACAAACGCCGATATTTGGCAACAACGTGGCAAGTACAAAAATCCAAAGTACAATAAGGAATCCCACTCCTATCCCGTAGAGTACTGGATCATTATATACGTTGTTACCAGCGTGACAAACAATAATCACTGTAAGAAACAGGACAAGAGAAATGATGGATTGAACTAGCGTAAACATCCAAAATTCTTTCCGTCTTGCCCGACCTCTGAAAACGCAATACTTTTTCAGAACGTCAAAATAACCAATTTCTTGCGACGAAGTCGGTGGGTAATTTGGTTGTTGATAATTTGGCGGCGCAGGTGTGTTTGTTGGCGATGTTGTAGTACCGCATTGCGGACAAAACGCAACGTTAGCGGGTAAATTGTTTCCGCAAGTTGGACAAAACATTGTAAAATTTCCTGTAATTAAAAAGTTGTTTGTTGTTACAGTTTCATGAAAAAAAAAGCTTTTTTTGTTTCGGTAATTGTTTATTTGAAAAATGTTCGTGAACGGTTATGATTGATTTTTCGTATATTTATTCATTTTCTGTCGTTTTTGTCGCATTTTCATCTGAAATTTTGCCCAAGACGAGGTGATAATGTTGTTTACCGGTATTTTTTTCTTCAACTATTATGATGTCAAATTGATAATTCTTTGGTAATGCCTTCGCTGCTTTCGCACTATACGCCAATTGCATATTACCGGATTTTATTTTAACGTCTTGCAAATTGCGTGCAAAATTAGTCAAAAATTCAAACGTTTTATATTTGTTTTTAAAGTTCACCGTTTCACCAGTTAATTCTTCCACAAGGTTTTCAGTGAGTTCTTCATTCTGAAAGAACACACTTGCATTCAAAGAAATAACGGCATCTTTTCTTGTCATAATATTGCCATCGCCGTATGGTGATTTCCATCCCACAATCGATGTAAACTTGATTCGTTTATCACCATAAAACACATTTAGCCCGTGCATTATTGCTTCGGCGATAACAGACTCCGGCGATTTGCTTAATTCTTTGCTTGATTCTTCAATGGCTTGCACGCCTAGCTCGACAAATTTCTGCGTTTCGTATTCAGACCAGGAACTCGGTAACGGTATTCCCAAAAACCGTTCTCGTTTACTACAACCCGTCCATTTTGCGCCAACCGCAATAAGATAAGCGATAAAGATAACAGCAGCAAAACGTAAAGCTTTGCCAAGTATTGAACTTTCGTTTTTCTTTTGAGTATTGTCGGGATTTACGGACGGTGGTGTTTGCGGTGAAGTTTGGGGGTGTGGCGGCGATTGTGTTGGCGACGCAGCGTTACCGCATTGCGAACAAAACGCAACGTTAGCGGGTAAATTGTTTCCGCAAGTTGGACAAAACATTGTAAAATTTCCTGTAATTAAAAAGTTGTTTGCTGGTTAAAATTTAATGAAACAAAAAACGTTTTTTCTGTTTCGGTAATGGTTACTTGAAAATGTTAATGAACGATAGCGATTGATTTTTTCTCTCATTATGTAATTACTCATTTTGTTCTTTTTCCCATTTCTTTTTCCCATAATTCTTCACCATTCTTGTCGATAAAGCCGACTTTGCTACCTTGTTTCACTCGCGTCAAACCTTTATAGAAAGAAGGAAAAGAAATATCAGTCACATCATTGTTTTTTTCATCTTCCGGCAGTGGGAAAACTTCATCATATTTTAGCTTTATGACTTCCACACCGGTTTTATCAATGAAGCCCCATTTGCCATCTAACATCACCCCAGCTAAACCTTCGCGGAAAGGAAACACACTGTCGTATTTTAACGGTATAACTTCTTTACCGGTTTTATCAATGAATCTCCTTTTGCCTTCTGACATCACTTCCGCCAAACCTTCGCGAAAAACTGAGACATACTCGTATTTTAGCGGTATGACTTCCTTACCGGTTTTATCAATGAAGCCCCATTTGTTGTTAAGCTTCACTGCTGCTAAATCTTCGTGAAAAGGTCTTACCCTATCGTATCGCAATGCGACTTCCCTACCAGTTTTATCAATGAATCCATATTTGTCTTTTTTGCCTTCTTTGTCTTCTAACATCACTGCTGCAAAACCGTTGGAGAAAGGTTCCAGGAAAGTGTATTTTGGCGGTATGATTTCGTTACCAGTTTTGTCAATGAAGCCCCATTTGCCGTTCCGCACTGCCGCTAAACCTTCATTAAAACTTAATACCTCATCGTATTTTAATTTTAACGGTATTACTTCCGTACCAGTTTTGTCAATGAAGCCCCATTTGCCGTCGAGTTGAACAGGTGCCAATCCTTCGCTAAATCTCCCCATGCCACTATATTCTCGCTGCATGACTTCCTTACCAGTCTTGTCGATGAGACTGCATTTGTAGCCGAGTCTCACCATCGCAAAACCTTCGTGAAAACTGCTCGCTTCTTCGTATTTTAGCGGTATGACAGTTTTGACGTTTTTGTCAATGTAGCCCCATTTATCATCTTGTTTCACTGCCGCTAAACCTTCGCGGAAATCACAAATATAATCGTATTTTGCAGGCACAAGTATTGCTCCGTCCTTGCCCATTAATCCGATTTTGCCACTATTGATATATCGTTCGTTTGAACCGCTTTCATTTTCGACAATTACATTATCAGTTGGTTTTGTGATATTTTCAGACGAACCTGGCAACGGTACTCCCAAAATAAGAAAAGCAATAAAAATAACAACAAAAGCGGTAAAAATAACAACAGAAAAATATAAAACTTTGCCGAATATTGAATTTTCGTTTTTCTTTTGAGTGTTATTTGGATTTACGGGCGGTAGTGTTTGCGGTGAAGTTTGGGGGTGTGGCGGCGATTGTGTTGACGACGTAGTGTTACCGCATTGCGAACAAAACGCAACGTTAGCGGGTAAATTGTTTCCGCAAGTTGGACAAAACATTGTGAAATTTCCTTTCATTGGTTATTGGTAATAAACTACCGGTAGCGGTTACGTTTTTTGTGTTGAAAAAATTTTGCAAAGATTGTTATCCTTCTTCCTCTTCGTGATCTTCCTCACAAATTTTGTTGACGGTTTCATCAAGGATTCCCTGTCCGTTTTCGCCGACAAATCCCCATTTTCCGTTTCGTTTTACGCGGGCAAAACCTTCGTGAAATTCGCACACTTCATCGTATTCTACCGATACAATTTCATTACCGGTTTTGTCGATGATACCCCATTTTCCGTTTCGTTTTACGCGGGCAAAGCCTTCACGGAAATCGCAAGCGTCATCGTATTTTAATGATGTACCGTCATCAACAATTGTAACAACAATGTCATTTTGAACGGCGGCAGGTTTTACCTCTGACGTTGTACCAGACACAACCGGTACCGGTGAATTGGTAAACGGTGTTGTTACGTTTGCGGTGTTTGCGATCGTATTTGTATTTTGTTGCGATACAGTTTTTTGTCCGCATCGTGTACAAAACATATCATTGGCGGATAAATTATTTCCGCAAGATTGACAAAACATTTTTAAAAATTTCCTTTCAAAAAAAGATTGGTTAAAATTTATGAAACAAAAAAATGTGTTGGTTATGGAAATAAACTACCGGTTGTTTTATTACCGGTAGTCAACTTCTAAAAATTTTATCGTGTTGCTAACTATATTTTCGGATTTGGTCCATACTGATTCGCTTGCGGTTGGCTGTCCTGAACAAGGAAAACCAACAAAACGATTGGACCGACAAACGGAACAAGACAAATCCACCACCAACCGCTTCTACCGGTATCGTGCAACCGCCGAACGAAAACGCCGAGATTTGGCAACAACGTAGCGAATACGAAAAGCGTACTCAATGCCATAATTATCGCGCCGATAATTAACGAGGCTTGATCTCCTTCGCCCATCGCAATAAAAATATTACCCAACAAAGATGTGACAAAATTGATGATGGATTGAACCAACGTAAACATCCAAAATTCTTTTCGTCTTGCCCGACCTCTGAAAACGCAATACTTTTTCAGAACGTCAAAATAACCAATACCTTGCGAAGAAGGTGGCGGATAATTTGGTTGTTGATAATTTGATGGCGGTGTCTGATAAGTTTGCGTCGGTGTCGGTGTATTTGCAGACAAAGTAGCACTACCGCATTGCGAGCAAAACGCAGCATTCGCGGGTAAATTGTTTCCGCAAGTTGGACAAAACATTGTAAAATTTCCTTTCAAAAAAGGTTGGTTAAAGTTTAATGAAACAAAAAACGTTTTTCTGTTTCGGTTATTGGTTGTGGTAATAAACTACAGGTTGTTTATTGTTAAAAATTTTTGCGAACGGTTAATTAGACTTGTTCCATAACCTTAAACGAGGGAATTTTTAACAGTCCCGCTAGGGACGACACTTTATTAACCGGCGGCACCGATGATCAGAAACAGACCGCCGGATAATGCCCACCGTGAATAAGTCGCGCAACGATGACACGTAAAAACATCGTTGCGAAAAGTGTCGTCCCTGCGGGACTTGGTTCGTGGCGAGCGTGCTGTTCGGCGGTTGAAACCGCCGGTTAATTAAGTGCTGTCCCTGCGGGACAAAGAAATAAAAACAGCGATTTTCGTAATCCTTTCTCAAAATTCATAGGTTATGAAACAAGTCTATTTTTGTTTAACTGCCTTTCGGATTCGGTCCGTATTTGTTTGTTCCCTTCTCACTGTCAAGGCAGTAGAAAACCAACAAAACAATTGCACCGATTGCACCGAGATACGGAATAACACAAAGTAAATACCACCACCCGCTTCTACCGGTATCGTGTAACCGCCGTACACAAACGCCGAGATTTGGCAACAACGTAGCGAGTGCGAAAATCACGATTATTGCTATGAGTACAAACGATAAAATGTTACAAACTTGAAGATTGGATTGAACTTTTGCATTATTGTCATTAGCAAACTGAAGATAGACCTCCGCAGGAATATCACCATCATCACCAGAATATTCAAATCCGCATTTTTTTGCTTCTGCTACATCTTCTGCAGCACGTTCACGGTGTTCAGCAATTCGTTCTGTAATCTGTTCGCGTTCTTCTGCATTTTCTGTAACCTGTTCAAGTTCTTTTAGTTCTTTTTCTAATTCTTGAATCCTTTCAAATTCGAGAGTAGACAAAAAACCTTGCATCACAGTTATGGCAGTGTAAGTAAGAGGTACTAACAACAAACCCAACAGAGCCAAAATAATGAGCTGAATCAGCCAAAACCACCAAAATTCTTTCCGTCTTGCCCGACCTCTGAAAACGCAATACTTTTTCAGAACGTCAAAATAACCGATACCTTGCGAAGAAGGTGGCGGATAATTTGGTTGTTGATAATTTGGTGGCGGTGTCTGATAAGTTTGCGTCGGTGTCGGTGTATTTGCAGACAAAGTAGCACTACCGCATTGCGAGCAAAACGCAGCATTCGCGGGTAAATTGTTTCCGCAATTCGCACAAAACATAAGATATTTCCTTAATGTTAAAAGTTGTTTCAAAGTTAAACGTTATTTCGTAAAGAACACTCGGAAGGAAAAGACAGCAAAGCAAAATGGTTCACGTGTTCTCAAAAATTTGGGGGAAGTACCGTTATTACCAATCATTGCGAATTGTTCCTTCTTTGTCACCTTTAACAACGACCGGAGTTGTCAGTAAAAAATTGTTATATGCATCAGCAAGTGCTTTGTGCTCGGAATTGATGTTTTTTCCTTCAATAACCGTCTTTATTGCAAACAAAGACTGAAAACTCTCTACAAATGGTTCCGCCAAATCCTCTCGTTGCTGATCGGATAATTTTTCTTTAACCGTTTCAATGTCATCGGGGATTGCATCAATAAAATCCCGCAGATTTTTATAGAGAGTATCCAACTGCATCAACCGAAATCCATCCTCCCGCATTTCAGTAAGAAGTTCGGGGGTGAATTTTTTCTTTTCTAACGCTTTAAGTAATATCTCTTTCTTTACTGTCCAAGTTTCTTGCAACTTTGCTTTTTCGGTGGCTTTGCGCAAACTATCCGTCATTTTTACAATTTCTTGCTTGCAAAAATCTCCTTTCTGCCAAGGCAAAGGTGTTCCGTTAGTGGCGTGGTCTATTACTTCTTCTGTACTCTTCTGCACCACATCATTCCATCTATCATCTTCTCGCTCACTGTGTTTTAGCACTGTAATTACAATCAGAGCGAAAAGAATGATGCCACAACCGACCATTATCTTAACTACTTTCATTTTTTTCCTTTCTTATTGGGTGAGAGTAAAAAGTTGATTCCGAAGCCGATTGCACCACCTATCATACCGCCAATGATGCAGCCGATTAAGCCGCCTGTCGCACTGCCGATAGCAAAACCTGCTATCATAAAAATGTACTGCAACCAACTACTTCCTGAACCTGCTTCGTCAGATTGAGGCGTATCGGCATCTTGGTTAGTGTTATTAGATTCTGTGTTCGTTGTCATTTTTTTCCTTTCTTATAGGAGAAATTTAGGGGTTGCGAGAAACGCAGCATTGTTTGGTAAATTGTTTCCGCAAGTTGGACAAAACATTGTAAAATTTTCTGTAATTAAAAAGTTGTTTGTTGTTACAGTTTAATGAAAAAACGTTTTTCGTGTTGGTTTGTGTGTTTCATGGTTGATAATGATTGCGCTGCCCTACTACTTTGATTGTTTCGGAGGGCGTTTTGAAAAGAGTGAGGCAACTGCTCCGAACAATGCTCCTCCCATTGCCGCATTCTTCAAACCGGTTACCATTTCAGCCATTCCTTTTTCGGTTGCCCATGCACTTTCCCCTTCCATTGACCCCGCAACTGTCGCGACAATTGCCGTAACAATGACCGCAAAAATCGCCCCGCAACTTGCCCATACGATTAACTTCATATTCATTCCTTTCATATTGGTTGTAAAAAATTTGTGAAACAAAAAACTGTTTTCTGTTTCGATTGTATGTTTATTTTTTTGCCTTGCTGCTTTTGCTGCTTTCAAGCCAATCATAAAATTGAAACACCCGCTCGCCATCGACATCACAAGCAATTTGCAGTAATACTTCCGGACGAAGTATCGTTGTAATTTGAGTAACATCTTTCTCGTCAAGAATACTACGGAATGTAACACCAGAAAGATTCCGATAAAGATACGTCAATTCGTTGACTAAACGTTGATCGAATGTAAAAAGCTGCGGAACCCCGGAATTACAAGAAACACCCGCACCAACAAAGAACATCACCGGTTTTTTCGGCGCAAGAACAGCGTCCGTTAAAAGAATTTTGAGATTCGCTAAAGATTCAATGTCAGAATGCCGTCTCTCTCTCTCTCTCTCTCTCTCTCTCTCTCTCTCTCTCTCTCTCTCTCTCTCGAATTCGTCAAAATTAAATCCTTCCTTACCTTGTCGGCAAAAATACTTGGTACCGTTGAGCCAAAAATTTGCAACAGCTCTTTTCTTTGACCTTCCGCAGTACGTAACCGTTACGCGAACGACATTCCAAAGGTCGAAAAACTAACTTTGCGATAGTGTACCCAGAAAACTATTTTCAACAATGGGGGGCGCGGATAGCACTATTTCAAACCGAAGTTCGAGTGTGTTTTTTGGCTGGGTGGTTATGGATTTTTTGGTCTAGTTCGTACTGTCCACAGTATATACTCATTACCCTTGAGAATTCCCATTTGTATATTTTTTATGTGGAAATTTTCGGTGAGTAGAGTGCGTATGTTATCTATGTGATTTTTTGTGTTTTCAAAAAAGCACTCTTGATGTTGTCGAAACAGGAACGCCTTCACAAAGAAGGATAACTGCCCTAATCCGATCAGCAGACCAACGATCCTCGCAACAACGCAACAGCTCTTTAAGCTTCTTTAATCGTCTTTTGGGTAATCTATATTCCATCACAATCAAAATAAAATTGAACAAAAAAAACGCTACATCAAAACCAACACAAAATAGTATAAAAAATTTTCATATATATTATCAATAGGAATTATCACGTGCGAATAGTATATATTACGTTTTTTTAATACGAGGGGCGCAAAGATCACACAAAGAACGTTAGTAATTTTTTTGCGAACCTTGCGAATATTTTTGCGTTCCTTTCGGTTAAAAAATCATTCACATACTTTCATGTGAATTATTTTGCGGCTAAGAGTTAGATTCGTTGTTTATTTGGGAAAGTTTCAATCCATGGCAATCCCCAATTTCCGATTTCTTGCATGAATGGGTCGGGATCGAATTGTTCCATGTTGAAAACGCCGTTACCGTTCCATTGTCCTGTTAGTATAAGTTTTGCCCCCAAAGCTGCCGGTACGCCGGTTGTGTAGCTGACTGCTTGTGCGCCGGTTTCAGCATAGCACGTTTCGTGATCGCAGACATTATATATATAGTAAAATTTTTCAACTCCATCCTTGACACCACTCAACCAGCAGCCAATACACGTTTTGCCCTTTGTTCGCGAACCCAATGTCGCCGGATCGGGCAACAAGGCTTTCAAAAATTGCAACGGCACAATTTTATGTCCGTTGTAATCCACTGCATCAATCCGCGTCATACCGACATTTTCCAACACCCGCAAATGAGTCAAATACGACTCGCCAAACGTCATCCAAAAACGCATCTGACGTATCTCCGGCAAGTGTTTCGCCAACGACTCCATCTCCTCATGGAACAAAAGATAGATGTCTTTGTCGCCGATTCCTTCGGGAAAATTGAAAACCTTTTGTACCGAAAGCGGCTCTGTAACGTGCCATTGACCGTCTTTGAAAAAACGTCCTTTGGCGGAAACTTCGCGTATGTTAATTTCAGGGTTAAAATTCGTCGCAAACGGATAACCATGATCGCCCGCGTTGCAATCAATAATGTCAAGCGTATCAATTTTGTCAAAAATATGCTTCTTCGCATACGCCGTATAAACATTCGTCACACCGGGATCAAAACCACAACCCAACAACGCAAGCAAACCGTTTTTCTTGAATTTATTATCGTAAGACCATTGCGGCTCGTAGCAGAATTTCGCGGTATCTGGATGCTCATAATTCGCCGTGTCAAGATAATTCACACCCGTCAAAAGGCACGATTCCATGATCGTCAAATCTTGATACGGCAACGCTACATTGATAACAAGATTCGGTTGGACATCATTGATCAAAGCAACAAGCTCCGGCACCTTGTCAGCATCAATCGCTTCGGTACGTATCGTTTTCGGACAGCCCTTGTCGTAAATATCATTCACAATAGCGTCGCACTTTGATTTGGTGCGGCTTGCGAAAGTGATGTTTTGGAATACGTCGCGGCGTTGCGCACACTTAAACGCAGTTACCCTACCGACACCACCCGCACCAATAATCAAAACATTATTCTTACCCATATCAACTCCTAAAATTATTTTGGTCAATACCCGTAATAAGAAACGATTGTCAAAACGCATAATAAATTTCGTTCACAAAAAAACAAAATATACGACGTATGCAAACAAACGTGAACGAAATCTCAAGTACCAACAGTTTAAAAACAGACTCCGATCGCACAATTCAATGACTAACCGTAATCATGCCACATAACTAAAATATGTCAACACTCAACACACAAAGTTTTCAATTTTCATTCGCAGAAATCCGCACAACCGCAGAAATCAACAACGACAAAAAACAGTGAAGACAAGAATAAGCATTGCATTAACGTTGCGCTAATGTACCCAACCGCAACGCAGACATTCCGTCTCGTTATAACACGTAAGTTTTGAGATGTTTTTTTAAGAATACAAAACAAACGAATAAATTTTTTAACGCTAAATACGCTAAAAAACGAAATTCGCGAAAGTGATTTTTAAAAAGTGATTATCAGTGTTTATTAAAATTTCGCGTATTTTGTATCTTAGTGTATTTCGCGTTGAAACAATTTTTGGAAATTAATTTTCGCTTATTTCGTATTTTTCGTTTGGTTCGTATTCTCAAAAAGATGTGTTGTATAACGGGGGCAAGCCCCAGTCGATAACGTGATTTGTGTGATAGACTTTTATTGTTTTATCATTTGTATAAATTCTGTTTCGTTGATCATTTTTATTCCTAATTTTTCTGCTTGTTGTATTTTGTTGTCGCCGGGTTTCTGACCTACTAGTACGAAGTTTGTTTTTGAGGAGACGCTTGAAGTTGGTTTTCCGCCGTATTGTTCGATGACGGATTTGATTTCATCCCGCTTAAATTTCTCCAACGTTCCCGTAACAACAATCGTCAATCCAGACAAAGGACTCTGATTCTTTAACGCTTGATTATTTGATGCGTGCTTATTTGATTCGGTTGTTTGTTGTTCGGAGTTGGTTGGGTTTTCATGTTTTGTGTTTTCTGTGATAGTTGTTTCGTTTGATTGCAGCCAACTTGGTGTTTCGTGTTTTGTGTTGTTGTATTCGGTGTCAAATAGAGTTGTTCGTGGTGTGTTGTCGGTGTTTTTTTGGAATTCGGACATGAGGTCGTTTATTGTTTTTGTTCCGTAGTTGCTGTGTAGAAATTCGTGTAGACTTTTTGCGATGATTTCGCCGATACCGTCAATATTGCTCATTGTTTCTTCTGTTGCGTTTTTTAAGTTATCAATTGTTCCGAAGTGTTTTGCGAGCAACTTTGCCGTTCCTAATCCGACGTGTCTGATGCAAAGAGCACTGATGAATCTTGCCAAATCGCGCGTTTTGCTTTTCTCAATATTACTCAATAATTTTTTGGCAAGACGTTCGCCTATCCGCTCAATTTTGCCCGACATCAACTTCTCATACGTCAACCTGTAAATGTCACCAAAATTACTAACCAACCCGCTGTCAACCAATTGACCAATCAACTTATCACCCAAACTTTCAATATCCATTGCCGGTCTGCTTGCGAAATATCTTATTCGTTCTTTGAGCTGCGCCGGACATTCGGGATTAGCGCAACGAATATAAACTCCGCCTTCATCTTTTGAGAGTTCGCTGTTACATGCGGGGCAATTTTTTGGGAAATCAAATTTTGCCGTTTCACTTTCTCTCAAATGTTTTTCAACACGGACAACATGCGGAATGATTTTGCCTGCTTTTTCTACGACAACAACATCGCCTTCGCGAATATCTTTTCGTTCGATTTCTTCTGCGTTGTGTAGGCTTGCGCGGGAGACGGTTGTGCCTGCGAGTTGTACCGGTTCTAATTCTGCGACCGGAGTTATCACGCCGGTTTTGCCGACTTGGACGCTGATATGTTTGAGCTGCGTTGCCGCCTCGTACTTCTCAACTTTGTACGCAATCACCCAACGCGGATACTTTGAAGTCGCACCAAGTTTCTCCCGCAAATCAAAATCATTCAACTTCAAAACAAGTCCATCTATCTCAAAATCAAGCGCAGATAAAAAATTATCCTCACCCTCATAAAGCGATTCGCAATAATCCGCTGCGTCCGAAAATGAATTGCACAATTTAGCGTGCGGAGTTGCCGAGATTCCATACGACTCAATCTCACGTAAAAAGTCAAAATGATTTTTTGCAATAACACCATCACAAAATCCAATACTATGAGCAAAAAAACGTAACCGCCGTTCCGCACAAATTTGCGGATCAAGAAGCCGCACACTTCCGGCTGTAACGTTTCGCGTGTTGGCGTAGATCGTCTGACCGGCTTCTTTTTGGGACTGATTGAGAAGCGTGAGGTCGGAGTTCCGCATGTAAATTTCGCCGCGAATTTCAAGATACTTCGGAACAGTTTTGCCCAAAGGAATATTTAATCTCAAAGGAACATCACGCAACGTGCGGATATTATGCGTAATGTCGTCGCCCGCCAAACCATCACCGCGAGTCAAACCACGAACAAGAACCCCATCCTCATAAATCAACGTCGCCGCAACTCCATCTATCTTCAACTCCACAACCCACGACAAATCAATACCAACTTTCTTCACACGCGTTTTTTGGGCAATCGTTTTTTCTTCAGCTTTTTCATCATCAGTTTTTTTGTCAT
>JAISQS010000083.1 GCA_031274045.1 Planctomycetaceae bacterium
ACACCAACCGCCTTTTCGCTGACACACAAGCACGCCCTTTTGGTTTGCACTCGACCAGTGAGAAATAATATTTTTGCACAAAACACAATGAATGATACGAAAATGTAAATGAATTTTGAACTATTTGTAAACTAAAAGCGTTTACAAAATGAAATCAATTGTATGAATGAAGTTTGATTTGTTCTTACAGACAATACAAGGAGTCCCGAATGTCAAAACGCGAAGAAGATGAATTTGAACGTAGACGTAACAACGTGAAAGAAACAGATATCAATGATGTGCTGGAAAAAGAACAACAAATACTCAATAAGTCACACGGTCCGCTTGCGAAATTAATAAACGAGATACGTACCTTATTTTCTTTGCTCAAAGATTATCGCAACGGTACTTATCGTGAGGTGTCTTGGACTGCTATTGCCGGTATTGTTGCTTCGTTACTGTATGTTTTCAGTCCGATTGATTTAATTCCTGACGCGATACCGTTTTTCGGTTTGGTAGACGACGCTGCGGTTCTCAGTATTTGCTTGAAATCTATAAGCGGTATTTTGATAAAGTATCAAGCATTTAAGAATCTGATGAGCGACGTAAGACAAGTTACCGATAAAGTCTTTGATGACTGTATGAGTAAACTACTGTTGCAGGTTGAAGAATGGTTTAACATGCGAATCAAGGACTGGCGGCGTAATTTTTATTACACGTTATGTTTGGATGCCGTATTTATTGCGGTTGCGGGCTTGCCGCAGTTTATGCCGATGACAATTGGTATTTTATTGTTATGGTGTGCTGTTGTTTCGCGTTCGTCGTGGTCGGGGATTTGTTTCTATTATTGTGTTCGCGATTTTTATCCGAACCGTGTTATTGCTTGTCGTTTTGTGAGCGGATTTCTTCGCGAACTTTGGAAATCACGTTCACTTTCAACTGCAATAAAACAAACAGTATCGCAAGCGTTTTGCTACGTGTATTACGAAAAAACTTCCAATCTCACACAAAACATTCACAGTTTTACATCATTCATAAACGCTACGCCCACTGTAAAAGAGATGTCGGAAAAGGCGGCGGAACGAAGTTGTCCGTTGTTAAAAAAATATGTAAAGATGATGTTGTTGTTAGGATTGCTCTTCATATTGTTTTATGGAATACTGATTGCTATTGTTCGCTCGTACATCGTATATTACGCAGTGAAAATGAGTTTAATTCAACTCATTCTCTATCCGTTCACATTGCTATATTGACGGTATGTTTTCAAGTCAATCGTTCACAAGAAAAGACAACATCGATGCCAGACGATTACGATGTGTGCGTAAGAATTGTTGTTGCGATTTATTTTCAAAGTGCGATTGTGCTACGCTATGAAGATAGTTGCCGCTTCAGACATAGCACTTTATTGTTTGAAAATGTAGTACGTTACGTATACCAAGATTTTTCGTCGTTATTTGTGATCAGTCAAAATTGCTCTTGACATATTTTTGAGATATTCGCATAATTCGCGAGGTTGGCGGTTCGGTATTTACGAAATGATGTGTTGTCATTTTGAGTTGGCAATATTGAAACTAGCCGTTTAGTTAAAGACAAAAAAATAAAAAAACATTTAACCGACAAAGGACAAAAAAATGAGCGAAAGTAATCGCATCGCAAATAACACAAAAAATAATGTCAAACAAGATAATGTAGATAAATCTTTTGTTAAAATAGGGGGGGGGGGGGGGACTAGCTAATCACCAAAATAAGACTCAAAAGAATCAAAATCGCTTACAATTCTACAGCCGTAATCAATTCGGCTTCTTGCACGTACTAACAATCTTCTTCAGTTCACTCACTCTCTTCTTTTACGTTGCTTTGACAAATGCCAACGCTTTCACAACAACTCAATCGGAACTTTGGCTTGTTGCTTTCCACAATGATGACAACAAGCCTGCCAGTGACGACAGAATAACGACCAATAATTTTCCTGTTACGCTGAATCTTTCCACAACAATTTATGCTGCTGATTACGAAACGGCTGATCATGTGATTCGCGATGGCGGGATTCTTCGCAATATTGGCGGTCAACATGGTTGTGGATTTAGTGGAGTGTTGTGTGATGATTCTGTTTGTGTTGGGCAATCGTTATCGTCGTTTTCTGACGAAGTTTTTTTGGGGCAATCTGTGATTGGCGATATTGATTGTTCTCATTATTTGTTTACGGATTTTTGCAAATATAAATTTCAAGTTGTCAAATCAGACTATCGGAATTTTTATAATTTTAGTACGCTTGGCAATCTTGCGATTGCGATTGGCGGAGCGTCAATTCTTGCGAATACGCCGTTGGATCAGGATTTTCGCAATTGGTTTCAACGTAGTTTTGTTGATGTGAATTCGGGCAAGAAGAGTGTTGTGATGTTGAGTAATTTTGCGAAGGAGTTTGGTGAGGTTCCGTTGATGTTGTTTTTTGTTGGTACATCGCTTGGTTATGAGTTGTTGCCGTTTATCTGGTTGCCGGTGGATTCGACGCGGTCTTCTTTTGGCAAATTCACAACACTGGTTACGCGAGCTTATCTCGTCGGTACGCCGACAAATTTGTTAGGACAATATATACTTGGCGGCGGTCGCCCGACAAGCGGAACATCAAAATGGTTCAACGGCAAATATAACGGTATCAGCGGACACGCTTTTGCCGGCGCAATACCATTCATAACTGCCGCACAAATGACAGATAACTTTTGGATCAAAAGCATCTTCTACATCTGCTCAACATTCACAATGCTCAGCCGCATTCACGATGACGCACATTATATTTCACAAGGATTATTAGGTTGGTATATTGCTTATCTTGCCGTTCGAGCCGTGTCGCAATCAGAAGGGAGAAAACTACCAAAAGGATTAACACTCTTTCCAATAATAGAAAAAAATAACGTCGGCGCAGGATTCATTTACAAATTTTAAGTTATTTTTTTTAAGAATACGAAGCAGGCGTTAGGCAAGAAGGCGGGAAGACATTAGGTAATGAATCCAAAGCCTGTCCGCCTAACGCCACAAAAAATAACAGCAATAATGGAACAAGTCTATGCTTCATATACTTCCGGCGGTCATAAACATGACGTTAGACAGGTGAGGCGTTAGGCGGGAAGGCATTAGGCAGTGAACATAATACTACTGTAATTTAACCGATTTCATTTTTTGTGGTGCATGAATTTATTGATTTAACGCCCTGAAAGGGCTTCAGCATTAGCACGGGGCATCGCCCCTTGTTATACCACACATCTTTTTTTTATGTTTTTTTTTATATTTTGTTATTTTGTGATAAAAGGGTATTTTTTTTGACTTTCGATGTTGGGGGGCGGGTTGGTGTTGGGAAAACGGGCGGCTGGAGGGGGGTGAAATTAATTTTGTTGAACACGCCCAAGCGTCGTAAGTAGGGATACTCGGCTAAAACTCACTCAAAACCTTGCAGGAATTGAGCAAGACAGGTTGACATCGCAACTATTAAAAATGATTAACATTCATACATATAACAACTTAAAT
>JAISQS010000096.1 GCA_031274045.1 Planctomycetaceae bacterium
CCAAACCGCAACCGATCAAGCTCCGACAAAAGCACGTTGAGCGTTTCTTGGGCGTGTTCTGTTGACGCGCCGCAATAACAATACACCGCCGCACGATCACGCAACGCCGAATAACTTGCAGATACCGAATAACAAAGCCCACGCTTCTCCCGCAACTCACTAAACAAACGACAACTCGTACCACCACTCAAAATCCCCACACTACATTGCGCCAACATATAACCCTCCGCCCCAAACGGAACCGACGGATACACCGCCCCAATATACGTCTGCTCCGAATTAGAAGGAATATAAACAGCAGTCTCGCCAATAATCTTTTCTTTGGGCAAAACGAATTGTTTTGGTTGCCACGACGCGAACAGGTCATTGATTTTGTCCTGAACTTGTTCTATCTCAAATTTGCCCGCAATACAGAAAACAGTACCGTTAGGTTGGAACAGCGACGCATGATTTTTTGTGAGAAGGTCAATAGTAATATTGTCAATAGTCTCAATAGTCCCCAAGCCGGATCGACCGAGCGGATACGGGAGAAAATTATGTTGGAGTTCCAACATCATTCGTTGTTGGAGGTCATCTTCGAGGGAGTAGATTTCTTGGGCGATAACTTGCCGAGCGGGTTCGAGCTGCCGCCGGTCAAAGTGCGGACGTAAAATTTGCGCGGCAGATAATTCGATTGACGGCAAAAGATTGTCCGGCAGAACCGACGCACGAAACCACGTATCAAAAAGACCAACCGACTCCGATGTCTCACAACCAAGATGCTCGAACGACTCCAAGAATTGACGGCTGGTTTTGCCGCCGGCTCCGCGTGTTGTCATGTCGCAAAGAACCGCCGCCAAACCCTCAACCCCAACAGGATCAAATATCGAACCAAACGGAATTGAAATAACATAAGAAACCGACTCCGCCCAAGAAATCGGATCCGCCAAAAAAACAAGACCATTGCTAAATTGATAAATATACAACGCAAGAGAAAAATTTATTTATACACCAAACCGAATCAACCCAACCCAACCCCAATTAAACCGGATTAAACCAAATTAAACCGCCTCCACAAAACCGAAACCGCCGTCAATATTTTGCCATACTCATCTGCAAAAGATCGTCTGTTCGCGGTCTGCGCCGACGGATATTATTTCTATTTTTTTTCCGATTAGTTCGCTTATTCTTTGGATGTAGTATTTGGCGTTTGATGGTAGGTCGTTGTAGTTTTTTATGTTGGTCAGGTCGCCTTCCCAACCCGGCAACGTCTCGTAGTTTGGCATTGCGAGCCGCAGGTCTTCTGTTTGGCTTGGGAAGTGGTTAAATTCTCTACCGTTGACGTTGTATGAAGTGCAGATTCGTAGTATTTCGTGACCGCTCAAAACATCCAACAACATCAAGCCGACCGAATCCACGCCGCTCAATCTTGCCGCGTAGCGTGCCGCGACAGCATCGAACCAACCGCAACGTCGCGGTCGTTTTGTAACCGTTCCGTATTCGTTGCCTTTTTTGCGAATTGTGTCGCCGATTTCGTTATCGAGTTCGGTTGGAAATGGACCTCCGCCGACGCGGGTTGTGTATGCTTTCATTACGCCGATAATTTTTTTGATGAATTGCGGCGGTATGCCGCTTCCGGCGCATATTCCGGTGCCGCTGCTGTTGCTGCTTGTGACAAAAGGAAAGGTGCCGTGATCAATATCGAGCAATGATCCTTGCGCCCCTTCAAAGAGGACTCGCTTATCGGCATCAACTGCGTCCAACAAGTAATTTGTCGTATCGTTGACGTATTGTCTCATGCGGTCTGCGTAGCCTGTGTAGTCCGCGATTATTTGTTCAATATTGAAATCTGTAGATATTTCGGGCAGATGAATTTCTTTATCGAGATCGCAAATCAGGCGGTCGATGTATTGTTTTTTTATTGTGGCGACGTGTTGGACTCGGTTGCGAAATTCGGATTTGTACATATCTCCGACTCTGATTGCGAGGGAGCGTCCGACTTTATCTTGGTAGCATGGACCGATTCCGCGCATAGTTGTTCCGATGGCTTCCCGTCCGTTTGATCTGTCAAGAATTGCGTCTTCAACTTTATGCCAAGGAAAGATCAAATGAGCGCGGTCGCTAATCATTAAGTTTTTGGCAATAAGTATTCCGCGTGAGGTGAGTGAATCGATTTCGTCGAACAAAGATTTCGGGTCGATTACGACTCCGGTTGCGATGATGGATTGTACGTCGGGGCGAAAAATCCCGCTCGGAATCAATGACAACTTATACTTTTCGCCGCCGAAAACAACCGTATGACCGGCGTTAGCGCCGCCTTGATAGCGTACAACAACATCGTTTTGATCCGTTAGCAGATCGACTACTTTCCCTTTTGCTTCGTCTCCCCATTGGAGACCTATTATGGCTGTTCCTGACACTTTTTACTCCAGAGATGGTATGAAAAATTTTTTAATTTGTTTGGAATTGGATGTCGAGTTCGTTCGTGTTTTGCGAACGCCGGATTGTTGATCGGGCGGTTCTTTTGACATCTCTACACCAACTAAATCAACTATACATTGTGTATTTTGGACAACATAGCATCACGTTAATTTGTCAAATTACTTGCCTTGTTGTCCGAATACTCCTCTCGACACGGAGGCAGCATGATAACAAAAAAATTCTCTCTTGCAATAGCGATACATTATCAAGATAGACAACAGCCGTGCGCGGTCGTTCGTTTTACGAACTTATCTTGGGGCAACTGTCTATTTTGATTTTATACTATATACTATGCCGCGATTTGTTGGTGATTCGCTGTAATTGTTAGCGGCGAATCGAAACTTAAACTGTAAAAGTTACGTAACGAAAAATTGAAAGGAAAAAAATAATGAAGATTGGTAGATTGTGTTTTGGGAAAACCAATTTTGGTTTTGTGTTGATGTTTTTTGTGGGTTTGTTGCCAATGTTTTTTGGCATCGGGCAAGAGATGTTGTTGGCGGAGGAGTTGTTGACGATAGTTACGCAGGATCGTGTTGTTGCCAAATCTCCTACAAAAATAGGCGAAAAATCGACAGTGTCGTCAGTGCGTCAAACAGTCGAACAATGGAAACCGTCCGAAACGGCGGTGATTATTTGTGACATGTGGACGCAGCATGGTTGCTCGCACGCAACAGAACGGCTAACGGAATTGGCAGTCCCGATGAACGAAGTAATCAGCAAGGCACGCGAACGCGGCGTTTTGATCATCCACGCACCGAGCGGCGGAATGGACAAATACGACGTAAATTTGCCCGCAAGAAAAACCGCAGAAAAATTCCGAAAAGATATGGGCAACCCAAGACATTGGGACTTCTGGGAACATTCGTCACCGGCGGAACAGGATATACCGTTTCCGGTAGACGCACCGCACGGCGGATGCTCGTCGCCAACTTGCAAAGACGGAAGCAAAGCGAATTTCAAAGAAATAGACATATTGACGATCAAAGACAATGACGTTTTGACAGATGATTTTGTTGAGGTTAAGGACTACCTGAAACACAAAGGGATAAAGAATGTAATTATTATGGGCGTGCATACAAACATGTGCATAATAGGTCGCCCGTTCGGGTTGCGGGCAATGAAAAAAGACGGATTCCACACGGTTCTAATGCGGGACATGACCGATTTAATGTACAATAATACATTGGGCAACGAAGACGAGCCGCCGTTTGTCAATCATTTTCTTGGTCTTGACATGGTCATAGAACACATCGAAGCGTACATCTGCCCAACAATACTCTCATCAGACTTCACCGGAAAAAAAAGATTCAGATTCAAAGAAGATAAACGCTACTCAAATAACTCAAAATTGTAATCCAAAATAAACAACATAAGGTAGACGACCAACCGACGAACGGCAACAAACGGCAACGAACCGGAACGCGGGCAGGATACCTTGTTTACCACACAAGTCGCGTTATACCGCACATCTTTTTTGAGAATACGAACCATACGAAAAATACGGAATAAACGAAAATTAATTTCTAAAAACTATTTTTAACGCGAAATACACGAAAATACAAAATGCGCGAAA
>JAISQS010000122.1 GCA_031274045.1 Planctomycetaceae bacterium
ATCGTTATTAAGGGAGGGGAAATTGGTTACCTGTCGTGAATCGATTAAGACTCAATATTGGTTGTACAAATTTTCAATGTAAATTTATAAAAGAGGAAATTTCAAGTATAAAAAGTATAGTATGCCGAATGTGGTTTATGATTCCGGCTTACAAATTTGCCGGTTTGAAATTTAATCCGTTCCTAATAACATAATAAAAAAATGACCAGATTTAAATTGCAGCATATTATTTTCATAAGTGCCTTTTTCGTTTTTTTTGTGATGATTGCGGTACATGTTGTGTCTGCGCAAAACGAACACATGCAGTGGTTGATCAATGAATACAAAAACCAGAATCCAAACAGAATCAAAAAAGATAGTACAAACCCCGCCGCAACCACTCCACAACCTAACCCCGCAAATCTACAAAACCACTACGCACAACCCTACCAACAACCACGCCGCCCAACAAACACAAGAGAAACCCAATACTCGCCAATTCCAACCACTACGCCATTTCCAAATTTGACCGATTCTTCAACTCCGCCAAACTCATCTGTTCCCCCTTCGCATCATCCTTCGTTACCGTATTTGTCCGCGTCGAATGACTCGCCCACAACACGACACGCAAACACAACTCGACAAATAAAACCTGTCATCGGCGATCCGCGTGATCCGTTGAATATGAATTTTGATCCGAATTGGATTTTGTCGCCGGATCGTAGACCGTTGCCTTGTGATGAGATGCTTGGTGATGTTCGGATCAATGATGTCTTTTTTATCAATTCGTTGGTTGGTTGGGCGGTTGGTGATCGCGGTGTTATTTGGCATACAATTGACGGCGGTAAATCGTGGCAACTGCAAGAAACGCCTGTTGCCTGTATTTTACGCAGCGTGTGTTTTGTAAACGAGCAACTCGGTATCGCAGTCGGCGGTTATCGTTTTCCGTATTCTTCGCAAAGTTGCGGTATGATTTTTGTCACGTTTAACGGCGGTAAAAATTGGGACATAAACAAAATTGAAAATGTGCCGTTCTTTCATAGAGTAAAAATGTTCGATCAAATGCGCGGCATCATTGCGGGTGAATCTTCTGAACATTGCCCTTCAGGTCTCTTTGTAACTAAAGACGGCGGGCGAACTTGGCAACCGCATCAATCCGATAAAAGTAACGGCTGGCTCGCCGCCGATTTCATTGACGAAAAAAACGGAGTCGGAATCGACTGTCAAAATAATATCTATTTGACCAACTTCAGTAAGCCGGTTAAATTGCCAAAACTTAACAATAATCATCGATTTTATAGCGTCAAATTGATTCCTGTCGATGGTAATCATTTATATAAAGGCGGTGCAATTAACGGTTGGGCGACCGGCAGCGGCGGACGGATTTTTAACACGAGAGATAACGGATTGAGTTGGGAATTAACGGGCAAATTACCGCTCGGCGAAGCGTTGGCGCATGTTGATTTGAATACGATTGAAGTTGTTGGTAGTAATATTTGGGTTGCGGGGAGTCCGGGTACATTTATCTATAGTTCTTCTGACGGCGGCATAACGTGGCAAATTTGCGCAACGAAAATTAACGCAACTATACACAAGATTTTTTTCACCGATCCGCTCAACGGCTGGGCAGTCGGCGATCTCGGTACAATTCTGGCAACAACAGACGGCGGCAAAAATTGGACTCTACAACGATTCGGCGCAAAACGACTCGCTGTATTAGGAATTTTTGATCAAGCATCCGGCAAAATTCCACACGAAGTTTTCGTTCATCTTTGCTCAAATCAAGGTTATGTCGGCGGCACGTTGTTCATGTTTCGTGATGTTGCCGGAAGCGACAACATGCAGCACGCCGATAACGCCATCGGAATAAATACCGCTCACGAAGCGATGTTGCGAACCGGTATAAGCACGACCGCAGAGTTGGGTGAATTTGATTCTGTCCCTGTCGAGATTCAAAACACGTATGATGAATTGTTAGCAGCACTGCAAAAGCAGAACGGCGACAAGTGTATCCAATTGATCAAGAGCCGTCTTGTATGCGCGATTCGTCAATGGCAACCCGATATAATTATTGGTACGAATGCTAATGTTGCCAAAAATCCGCTTCGTGAGTTTGTGTTGCGTGAGATAATGGAGGCGGTTAAGTCGGCTTCCGATCCGGCAGTGTTTCCCGAACAAATTAAACAACTCGGTTTGCAAGTGTGGAGTGTCAAAAAAGTGCATTTGGCGTTGTTGGATGGCGGAGTGAATGGTGAAGGAGTTGTTGGCGGTACGGCGGGGATGATTGGTGATAATAATATTCGGACGACGGAACCGCTTGCGCGAGTTGGCAAATCTGCGGACGATGTTGCGGCGATTTCGCATGGGCTTCTTGAGCGCGAGTGGCGTGAGAAGCCTGCCGTATTAGGGTTCACGACTCCATTTGATAAAGTCATGGTAAATGATAATCGTGATTTTTTTGCGGGATTAGAAGTGCAAGTCGGCGATGGAAAACGGATGACGTTATTTGACTATTCGGATAGTTGGGTTGAAGTGACACAAAGAATACAAAGACGACAATTCACTGACCGGCTGATTCGCGACATGATCAAAAATATTCAATCAAACCGCAAAACATCAAGCGAAATTCGGCTGGCTTCTTATGCGGACGAATTGACTCGCAAGATTGATCGTGATTGTGCGGTACAGACATTGATTGAGATGGGTCGCAAATTTCACGCACTCGGCGATATGGATTCAGCGGCGGAAGCGTTTGGCATTATCGTTGCGCAATATGCCGACCACCCGCTCGCCAGATACGCGTTCTTTTGGACAATACAAAATAACACCGCCGAAGAAGCAGAATGGCGCATTTTGCGATCATCAAATTCAGAACGACAATTCGACGTAACGCACAACATCAACAACGACATAACCTCAACCGAAAACACACAACACAAAACACAATTCGCAATACAAAGATCAAACGCACGATTAGATAAAGGACTTGAATTTGCGGAATACACAAGACGCAGCTTCCCCGATTTAGCGGACGATGTGCGAATGCGGTTTGCGTGGGCATCGGCATTGAGACGTCGCGGATTCGAACGCGAAGCCGCATGGTACTACCAAATCAGAAGCAGCAACGCCTACGACGATATTTGGAGCATGAGAGCAAAAACAGAACATAAACTAATCACCAGTAGCTTGAACAATAACGTTGACAAACAGACAAATAACGATCAAATAAAGCAAATAAATCAAATAAATCAAATAAATCAAATAAATCAAGTCAATCAAGTAAATCAAGTAAATCAAGTAAATCAAGTAAATCAAATTGATCAAGTAAACAATAAATCTGATGACAACATCAGTAATAATAACGCGGCAATGAATTTGAAGAATGAAGATCTGATGATACCCGTTATCGCGGCAACATACACTCCGGTAAAACCGTATCTCGAAGGTGAATTCGACAACGATCCGGCGAAAGAAGGAAAGACATGGGCGCGGAGTAAGTTGTATTCGTTGACACCGGCAAATGTGCGGTACAAGTTGAGCGAGATGACGGCGGATAAAAAATTCGGACCCGAAATAAACCGTGAAAAACAGGCTTTGGCAGAGTCAAAAAATCTCGGTACAAAAGTGATGTTCATGTATGACGAGCAATTTTTGTATGTTGGTATTCGTTGTCCGAAGGTTGCCGGATTTAAGTATCCGCCGATACCGGAGCGTCCTCGTATGCGGGATTCGGTTCTGGATGATCAGGATCGTGTGGAGCTTTTGATTGATGTTGATCGTGATTATAGTACGTATTATTCGTGGACGATTGACTCACGCGGCTGGGCAAAAGATACATACTGGGGCGACAAAACGTGGCACTCGGATTGCTGGATTGCCCAATCAGAAGACAAAGACGCATGGTACATCGAAATGGCAATTTCATTGGATACATTGACGGAAAAATTACCAACATCAAAATCAATCTGGGGAATCGGAATAAGACGAATAACTCCGGGCGTAGGAGTCGAATGCTGGAACGCAGAAAACTCAATAAATCTGTCAGAAGGCTTCGGATTATTGCTTTTTGAGTAGTATAAAGTGCTGTAATTGTTCGTGCCGGATTGTCGTGGTCTTCTCACGAGAAGAGAAGAATATTCGTAATACATCAGCGAAATATCCATTTTTTTAGTACGCTGACGACGCAGATTTTTAGGATATTCACAGATTTTATTTAATCTGCGTAAATCCATAAAATCCGCGTCATCTACGTGCTAAACACAAATCAAACTTCCTGTCTCAAACCTTCCCTTACCTTCCTTTAACTTTCTGTGAAAAATCCCCTGCAATCATGTACGAACAATTAAGTAACTTGGTAGTAGCCATATTGAAAACCGGTTAATCTGTGTCATAATGTCTCCGGTTTTTGGGAAAACTTCTTTGTTCTGCGGCGACTTTGTTCTGCGGCGGCAATAGAAAATATTAGATGTTCCGGTTTTTTGTACATTAAATCTTATTTGATTGTTGGCGGATGTTCACGTTTATTGCTGTTGTGATTCGTATTCTTGTTAATCCGTTATCCAATGTTTTTCAAAAACGTATTTGCAACAACGGACAATCCGCATTGTTTGTCAATTTTCTTACTTATTTTGCTCTTTCTGTTATTGTTATTCCGTTGGCGTTCCGTATTTCTTGGACGGCGTTTCCGTTTGCTTTTTGGGTTGATTCTCTTTTGATTGGTTTCTTTGGGGCGTTGAGTAATTGTTTTCTTGTTAAGGCGATTCGTAGCGGCGAATTGTCTGTTCTCGGTCCGATTAACGCTTATAAATCAGTCATCGGCGTTATTTTTGGAATTATTTTTCTTGCGGAAATTCCGAGTCTTATTGGGTTATTTGGGATCGTTCTTATTGTCGGCGGCAGTTATTATGTTATTGATGACGGCTCGGCAAGCGGTGGTTTTTCGTGGAAAATTTTTTGGCGTTCTGATTTGCGTGACCGCATCGCGGCAATCATTCTCACCGCAATAGAAATCGTGTTCATCAAGAAAACGGTTTTGTATTCAGACGCTCAAACGGCATTTATTGTTTGGTGTATGAGTGGAACCGTTTTTGCTTTGGTTTTTATTTCGTTGCTGGAGCGGCATACGGAATTTGTTTGGCACAAAGAATTTAGACAGGCATATCATCAATACTTGCTTTATCTCGGATTGATTGGTTCGGTCGGCTTGACACAGGCAATGGCGGTTTATGTTCTCGCCAATATGTACGTCGGTTATGCGTTGGCGTTGTTTCAATTATCAACTGTGCTGAGTGTTTTTTACGGTTGGTTCTTTTTCAACGAAACAAAAATATACCGCAAACTCATCGCCGCCGCGATCATGATTGTAGGATCAATGTTGATTATCTTGTGGAGTTAGCCTATGGTGATTTGCAAATTGTCTGACATTTTCTCAAGACTATTTTTATTTTATATTTTCGTATGGAAGTATTATACTTTTTATACTTAAAAATTCCCATTCGCAATCACTATTGTCGCAATTTTGTTACCGATATCGATTCCCGACTAACTCACGCTTTACCAATTCGCGATGTACGCTCAACTTCACTTACCTTAATAACTATGCGACAAGCAGTGTTGGCTACCTTACGTTGCGGCGAATTTTTTTACGCCCCAACGGGGCAAAAAGCCCATAGCACAGGGCAACGCCCTGTGAAAAATCGCCCCCAATAACCCTCGCCCTGAAAGGGCAAAAGCCAAAAGGGAGCAGAAAAAACTTCGGTTCACCAACACGCCAAAACCTCATTTCCACCTAATTTTTCCAACAAAACAACCGTTAACGAAGGGGGCTTGCCCCTTGTTATACCGCACATCTTTTTTGAGAATACGAACCATACGAAAAATACGGAATAAACGAAAATTAATTTCTAAAAACTATTTTTAACGCGAAATACACGAAAATA
>JAISQS010000275.1 GCA_031274045.1 Planctomycetaceae bacterium
CAGTTGCGAATTGGTTTGAGTAATGTTGATTGGTTTTTTATACCATGCAGGGTTACAATTTATCGTAACACGCTTTTATATTTTGTTTTAACGCATCAACAAGAAACGATAAAAGAGCCTTTGTTGTTTGTTATTTTATCGGCAATGTTATTCGCCGAAAATTTCTTTGTTTCCGAGAATGATCAGTCCGCGTTCTTTGATTTTTGCGATTGCTAGTTCGGGGTTATTGAATCTGAAAATGCTGATGGATGAAGTTAGTTCGTCGTTATCTTTTTTGGCGGCGGCTGGTATCAGGGAGAATCCGTACATGTACTCGATATTTAATTTCGCGTCCTCCAATGTCTCCAGAATATTTGCCAATCCTCCCGGTTGATGTTCAACTGCTATTGCTACGACTTCCGAAATTTTGACGATAACATCATGTTTCTCAAATTCCGATTTAGCGAGTTGCCAGTCTTTAACCAGAATACGGAGTATGCCGAATTGTTCCGTATCCGCCAACGCCATCGTCTCAATATTTATACCGCAATCAGCGAGTATCCGGCAAGCTCGGCTGACATTGCCCGGCTTATTTTCAAGGAACACAGATAATTGTTTAAGTTTCATAATAGTCTTTGATATGTTTTTAAACTGCTTGTATTTTAAATTTCATTTACGTTCAATACCTACGTTGGTATTCAATTTATATTCGGCATATTTGTTGGTTATTCTCCGATGATTTTGATTAGGATTCGTTTTGTTCTGCGACCGTCAAATTCTCCGTAGAAGATTTGTTCCCATGTTCCGAAGTCGAGTTTGCCGTCTGTTATTGCGACTATGACTTCGCGTCCCATGATTTGTCTTTTGTGGTGTGCGTCTCCGTTATCTTCACCGGTTCTGTTGTGTGCGTAGCGTGTCGGCGACGCGTCGTAAGGTGCAAGTTGCTCCAACCATTTTTTGTAATCTTCGTGCAGACCGGATTCGTCGTCATTGATAAAAACCGATGACGTTATGTGCATTGAGTTGACGAGCGCAAGCCCTTCGCGAATCCCGCTTTTTCTAACCGCATCCGCAACATCACGCGTTATATTGACAAAATCCATCCGTTTAGGAACATTCAACGTCAAAACTTCACGATACGACTTCATAACAAAAAAACTCCAAAACAAAATCAACTTTCACCACAAACTAATCACCCAAAAAAATCAAAAAACAAAAAGAACAAAGACAACACCACGAAAAAGAAAATAAATTTTTCACCGCGTCATCAACGAACTCTTTGGCTTAAAATTTTCAGAAATAATCCAACAACAGTTTGAATTTCAGTTCGTCAATTTATCAATCTGTCAAATTGTCAAACCGAATTTATAAACTGCCGTTCACATTTTCGGGCGACAATTATACCTACTCAAATCACAATTACACCCACTACCTCAAATCGTCACAATGCTCTCGTTTATAACACATATCTTTTGAGATGTTTTTTTGAGAATACGAAATAAACGAAAAATACGAAACATAACGAAATAATTTTTTTTAACGCTAAATACGCTAAAAAACGAAATTCGCGAAAGTGATTTTAAAAATTGTGTTTATTAAAATTTCGCGCATTTTGTATTTTCGTGTATTTCGCGTTAAAAGAATTTTCGAAATTACTTTTCGTTTATTTTGTATGTTTCGTATGGTTCGTATTCTCAAAAAAAAAAAGATGTGTGGTATAACGAGGGCGATGCCCCGTGCTAATGCTTACACCCTTTCAGGGCTGTAAATCAATAAAATCACGCTACACAAAAAATGAAATCAATTAAGTTACAGCAGTATTAGCCTAATGCCTCAAGCATTCACGCCTCTACGGGGTAAAAACATACATTTATGACCGCCGAAAGTAGAACTCAACCAATGCCAGCTGAAACGACATTTCACTCGACTTGATTGACTGCTTTCCTGCTCAACTTGATCCTATCGTGATCATCAACCGCAATCACCTTAACAGCAAAACGATCTCCAACCTTGACCAAATTATGAATGTTATCAACATAATCCTCAGCAAGCTCGCTTATATGACAAAGTCCATCACGTCCGGGCAAAATCTCAATAAACGCACCAAATTCCTTTATGCTTGTTACTTGTCCTTCGTAGACTTTGCCGATTTCGACCGAACCCGTCAATGCTAGAACTGCGTCCATTGCGGCGTTCGCGCTCGCTTCGTCAGCCGACGCGACTGAAACCGTCCCGTCATTTTCTATGTCAATTGACGCGCCCGTTCGTTCTTGGATACCGCGAATCGTTTTACCGCCGGGTCCGATAAGCAGACCAATCTTGTCGGGATCAATATGCGTCTTCAACATCCGCGGCGCATAAGCCGAAATATCCTCCGCCGGTCGCGGAATCGCAGCCAACATCTTCCTCAATATCTGTATTCTCGCATCACGGCTCTGCGACAGCGTTGCTTTGATAATCTCTTGACTTATTCCGGCAATTTTGAGATCGAGTTGGATGCCCGTGATACCGACTTGAGTTCCGGCAATCTTGAAATCCATATCGCCGAAATGATCCTCGTCGCCCATAATGTCAGTCAAAAGAACCCATTGGTCTTCCGCCTCCTTGACCAACCCGACAGAAATTCCCGCAACAGGATTCGTTATCGGAACACCCGCCGCCATCAACCCCAACGTCGAACCGCAAACCGTCGCCATCGAGCTTGACCCGTTCGACTCCAAAATATCGGAGACGACACGAATCGTATAGGGAAATTCGGAAGGATCAGGAATCACTGGCTTGACACTCCGTTCAGCCAAAGCACCATGTCCATACTCGCGTCTGCCGGGTCCGCGAATCGGCTTGCATTCGCCAACTGAAAAGCTGGGGAAGTTGTAATCGAGCATGAACTTTTTTGTGTACTCGTCAAAGAGACCGTCAACACGTTGCTCATCTCTTGCCGTTCCAAGTGTAACTGTAATCAAAGCCTGCGTTTCACCTCTTTGGAATATTGACGAACCGTGAACACGCGGCAAGACGTTAATTCGACATTCAATATCGCGGATGTCTTTTGTCCCGCGACCATCGGGGCGAGTGCCGGAAAGAATCTGATCACGCACCACACGCTCCTCAAGTTCAGACCAAGCAATATCAAACAAATCCGCCGTCCAAGCCGGTTTTATTTCATTGCTCGGGTCGAGTTCCGCCGCTTCGTCGTCAATTGCAGCATCCTCGATCACTGCGGCGTTCAAGGCACTCTTTGGAACTGACGGCGACGGGAAAAATTTCTCTCTCGCTTCAGATTTCAAAGCAGAGCAGGCATCGTTTCGATCTCGTTTGCCCGTAGTCCGTTTTGCTTTCCAAAAAGCATCGTAATATTTTTCTTTGAGTGCTTCGTAAAGTTGCTGATACGGCGGTTGTGTAAACTCAATTTTGACCGGATTAACTTGTGCGATCAATTCGAGTTGCAAATCGACAATTTGCCGAATGTAATCGTGTGCTGTTGCCAGCGCGTCCATCATTACTTCTTCTGACAACTCGCGAGCGAATCCTTCAATCATCAAGATATTCTCACGGTTGCCGGAAACGATCAGATCAAGCTCGCTCTCTTCGAGTTGGTCGAGGGTTGGGAACGGCACGAATTCGCCCGCGATATAACCGAGCCGAATTGACGCAAGCGGTCCATTAAACGGCAACGCCGAAATTGCAACCGATGCCGCCGAACCGTTCATCGCAAGAACATCAGGATCAATCGTTTTATCACTAGCCAAAACGAACGATTGTATCTGAACCTCGTTAAAGAATCCTTTTGGAAACAAAGGTCGAAGCGGTCTGTCAATCAAACGCGCCGTAAGAATTTCTTTGAGACCGGGTCGCCCTTCACGCTTGACAAAACCGCCCGGAAATTTACCTGCCGCAGCCGTCCGCTCACGATAATCACACGTCAACGGAAAAAAATCCGTACCGGGTCTACTTGCTCCCGTCGTCGCAGCACAAAGTACCACCGTCTCTTCATAACCAATCAAAACACTACCCGCAGCCTGCTTTGCTAACTCACCAGTCTCAATCCAAAGCAATCCTTCACCAATCTTTTTTTCTACTCTAACTTTCATTGTAAAACATTGTCTTTTTGAACTCTTCCAAAAAGGCACTAAAAAATTTTTCAAATCCAACTTACAAAATTCACGCTATTCCACAGCCAATACTCAACAATTTCTCCACACCGCTCCGTTACACACGCAACACATCACAAATTTCACCGATGCACCGCGTAACCAAAGATACTCCAAAACCAGCACAAACCGCAACCTTCACATCCGCCTTGACCATATCCGCCTCTACCATACATCTCCGAGTTGTGACGTTACAATATCCGTTACGGCAATCGGCAAATTTGATATGAGGCTGATCGACGGCGTAACAGACTCGGTTGTAGGTTGAGATAAATGTATCGCAAAGAGTTCGTTTTCCAATCAATCTTGTTGTCAAATTATGGAGTGAATCCTGATTGTTTACGTTTGAGATTTCGTTAC
>JAISQS010000312.1 GCA_031274045.1 Planctomycetaceae bacterium
CGACTTCACTGCATCGTTAACAGTATAACGACCAATCACAACACGCCTCCTTGCGATAAAAAAATAATCAAATTTTGACCAAAATTCGGAAAAATCGAAACACAAACCATTATACTACAAAAACTAAAAAAAACTTAATACAGTAGAATTATTTCCAATCCATTCTATGTTTTAGCGTTATTACATTCCGCTGGGAATGAATCGCTTGGTAGAATTTGCATTCCTGCGTAATGCTCGTTTGTGTGGGGATATCATTTTCTACCGAGCGATGCAAACCTACGGCTTGCAAAATAAGGGATAAAATTACTAAAATCATTCCACACAAAATCCGAAATAATCAGAAAACCTCGCTCGTTCAATGTCTGATTAGTTACGTTTTTTTGTCCATAATATTTTAGTACTGTATCAACATGAAACTAAAATAGACCTTGATTTTATGGGCTTGTTGCAGCTTCGCCGCCTGCTCGTGTTCCTAATGCTCCCCACACGCCGTGATATGACTTGCCGTAAGTGAAGATGGTGTTGTAATCGGCTCTTGCAACAGGATTGCTATTGATGTCTTTGTAATCAATTCCATCTGCGATGAATCTTACCGATCCGTCTCCCATACATGTTTGAACGCCGCCCGAATGATAACTTGACGGACTGATGAAACCGCCACTCGATTCGGCACTACTTGCTAATCCCGATGTTGAATTTGGCGGCAAAATTGTATTAAAACCTGTAAATGTAATAGCCCCATCCGACCAACGTCTTCCTGATCGGTTGACGATGTTAGCGTCGGTAATTGTGCTGCTAATATTGCCTCCATTATTCAATTCATAGCATGTTTTCACTGCGGTACCGGTCGCTGTATCTGTGACGGTGTTTACGTAAGCAGCAGGAACACCGCTACCTGATACGATAATACCTTGTCCAACCTTTCTGATGTTACGACTGCCAATACAACGTTCACTAAAAAATATCGTATTCGAAAGTCCATCGGTTACTCCTTGCGAGCTGTTCCACTGTTGTGGAGCAAATGCACCTCGATCTACACTACAAAAAGTCGATGCCGTATCTCCAAAATTTGGAAAAGCCGGAGCCGGTGCTGCTACTTGCATAAGGTTGAAATGTACCGGAAAATCCCCATAGCAGAAACGATAATTTGTTCTTGCTTGTTCCAAAGTATCTTTCTTTTTTCCGTCTGAATCGGAAGGACAAAGCCACGATGAAATGCTAGTTGTCATGTAGGTTGTTGTGTCAACTCCGGCGAAATCATTGCCGGATTGTACATCTGAATTAAACTGGCAATTAAATCGTCCCGACATAATTAACTCTGACAAAGGTGTCATCTCAATAAAAGGTAACAACGCAACGAATCCCGATATTCGCCGTCTTGCGCCATCACCACAACGAACCCCATATCCGCCTGACGGCAAATTTTTCCGGTATTGATCATGGTAATTGTGAACCGCAATACCGATCTGCCGCAGGTTATTCGAGCAACTCATTCTTCGCGCAGATTCTCGTACCATCTGCACTGCCGGAAGCAATAACGCAATCAGCACGCCAATAATGGCAATAACAACAAGAAGCTCCACCAATGTAAATCCATTAAAAAAAACCTTACCATCCTTACTATTTTTTAACGACATGTTCTTTCTCCTAATTTTTTTGTTATTGTTAATTTGATTTATTCTTAACAATTTTGTTCAAATCTGTGATCGAAAAATATAAATCACAAACTCACTTTATACGCAAAACGCTGTAAATTTCGCAATTCAAAATGCCTCAACAATTAAATGCCGCTGTAAGCAAACTCACGAACATAGTTGAAATCTAAAGCGCAAGCAATTTATTAAAGTATTCCAATATGGAGTTGTTGTATTGGCGGGCAAATTCATATTGGAACACACGATAAACCTATTCGAATAATTTGTCAAAATTACTCAAACGGGCAAATTAAAATCATCATTGAACGCATATTACTGAAGTTCAATTTTGATGTCACTATTCCCGCCGGATTCAACAGTAAATTTCAATTCTGAATTTTTCGTTGTCGTAAACTTTTCTGGAATTGCCAAAACAACATTGAAAACATTTTCTTGTGGTTTTGGCTCTTCAAATCCTTCTTCTTGACGTTTCGCTTTCCAATCTGCAACAGAATTTTCCCCTTCGTTTGGAATGTACTTTGTTACAGCAATTCTATAATCGCCGGGCAATACACCATAATCGCCAAGTGTTTTTAAAACGAATCGTCCTTTACCATCTGTCTGCGCCGTGCCTAAGCGAGCACCACCTGCCGCATCTTCTGGGGCAAATGCAATAATCGTCCACGCAAGCGGTTGTCCTTCATAAATCAAAACACCCTCTGCCGGAACAAGTCCACGTACTTTGGCACGGCTGCAACCTGTTACAAAAATTGTAAAACAACAAAGACAAATCAATATTAGAAAAGTCCATGTTGTCTTACTAATTACAACTCTGAATTTCTTGTTATACATTTTCAAATCTAATTTCGATGCTCTGTATGATCTTCGCATACTACAAAAGCTTCACCTATTCTTATTGGTGATGGTTTAAAAATCCGTATATCCAAACCGGCAACAGCCAAACAATGTCATGACATTAATCACTACCATAATGAGGGCGAAGTCTATCGCCTTGCCGGATTCAATTTCAAACGTATTCCACTCGTTACTTCATCATGGAATACTTACTACCTCATCTGCACAAGCTGTTCCCAACGCTCCCCAAACACCGTAAGGAGAACCTCCACCTGACGAAACAGCCGCCCGATCCGTATATCCATAGTCGATTACCTCCGAAATGAAATGTACCGATCCATCCGTGAAACCAACATTAGATCCGTTTGCGTGATTACTTGTCGGTCCCGACATGTAGTGATAAAACGAAGCACAACTTGGAGCATTCGGAGGCATAATCGTATTAAAAACCGTACCCCATGTTGCTGCGTACCAACAATGACCTTGGTTACTGTTTATTGCGAGACCGGAACCTGTGGGCATCGGTTGAATATAATCACCCCCCTCTCCTTTGAACGCCCAACAAACACTGGGCAAAATTGGTTTAGTTGAGTCATCTCTGGGATTCTGCACTGCAGCGAAAGCTGAAGGCCAAGCCATAGTGATATAGGAGTCAATCATCCTCAAAGTTTTTCCACCGCCTCCGGAACTAACCCGACCAATTATTCTTTCAGAATAAATTACTGTATTCGTTGTGCCATCCGATATATTTCCAAGACTATATGTTGAAACGAAAGGAGTAATAGGACCACGCCAAGGGAAGGATATCACTCCGCCGCCAATGTTAAAACCGGCAATGTCTATCGCTTTCCAATACGTAACAATATCACCGGACGATACAACATAATTTGTTGCTCCTCCGTTGTATGACGGATGGATTGGCGGATCTGAATAGTACCCCGACGGACACAATAACGACTGAAGTTGAACACCGGCGACTGCGCCGGTTTCAACCAACGCATTCTGTTCCATAAACGGTGCTATTGCATAAAAGACAGAGCGACCGCTTCCAGAAACTGCCGAAGAACCGACAGAGGTACCGTAGTCATGTGTCGGCAATATCTCATTTGCGTCGTGAAAAGCATGTGTTGCAAGACCAAGTTGACGGAGATTGTTACTACATGCCATACGGCTAGCTGCCGCCCGCGCCGCTTGAACCGCTGGCAAAAGCAACGCAATCAACATCGCCATGATTGCTACAACAACCAACAGCTCTACCAAAGTGAATCCTTTCAACGAACCTTGTTTATTTTCCTTGTTTTCAGTTTTATTTGTAATTTTGTTTAGACTGAAATTTGACATTTTTTAACCTTTCAAAAAATTTGTTAATTTTTAATTTTTTGTTGAAAACAACGCTGTTTTCAGCTTTTTTTTGTTGCTCAAATTACACGCTTAAATTTGAGTCATTTGTTGGAATATTCAACTTGAATCATGTTTCAAATTGAATACTGTTAAGTTGACAATGAACAATTTTTTTGCGCATATCTACACAATATTTGCAAAACTTTTGCAAATTGTCTGCAAGAACAGCTTCACTTTTGTCAAAATTATTTTTATTGTTCGGCAGAAGTTGGGTGAAGTTCTTCTTAGCAAAGTTACACTTGACGGAGTCAATGTAATAAAATTGTTTCTGTCGTTTCACCGCCGCTTGCCGAGCCGAGTATGCCCCAAATTCCGTAGGGCGAATTGCCCTTTTTGACAGGCGGGAGTGAAAGATCACCCACGTCAATATGATTCGAAACAAGACGCACCGAACCATCCACAAAACATACATTCACACCGCCAAGATGATAACTCGTCGGTGCCATCGCATAATGAAAATTTGACATACAACTCGGTCCATTCGGCGGATAAATTGTCGAGAACGATGTAGACAAAGGATCAGATTTATGCCAAAGTTTGCCTCCTTGATTATTGACGGCGGCGGACTGGTTGAACGGATGCCCCATTGCAATTGAACGCCGAACGTATTTGCCGCTAGCAATATTTTTATAGACTACCGAAAAATCCAACGGCATCTTACCATCAGCAGTCGGATCGGGTTCGGTCTTTCCGGCTTGCCAACAAAGCGCATAATAAGTCTCTTTGACTACTGTTGAATTACGTTGCCCGAGACAACGTTCGCTGAATAGAATTGTGTTGCTTGTTCCGTCGGTGATTTTTTCGATATTGAGTGCTTGTTTCATTTGGAACGCGCCGCGACCAACCCCTACATCGGAGTATGGGCTATTAGCGTTGCGCATCCAGTTGAACGGAATATCGCCGCTCGATACAAGATAATTCGTAGAACCGGCGGCAGTGTTATAGAACAATCTTCTGTCGCCAACCCGCTCCGCCGGACAAATAAGAGAACTCAAAATAACCGTCCAATGACCTTTGAGTTGGGTTGTCAAATATTTACTGTCCGGTTCGCTCGGTATTGCTTCGTTATCCGCTATCGACTTCGCTAACTTCTCTTCGTTGAGATAAGGCAACAAAGCAACAAACGCCGAAAACGCAAAACGAGATGGCTTAGTCGCCAACTCCGCTTCTGTTCTCTCTCGTTTAGCAGAACCAAAATTGTGAGGAGGTAGAGAATTGAATACAGATTGATAAGTTTGAGTTGCTACGCCGAGTTGGTGAAGTTTATTTGAGCAACTGGTTTTTTGTGTTTCAACTCGTGCAACTTGAATCGCCGGAAAAAGAAGCGATACCAAAACAGCAAGAACCGAAACCACTACAATTAGCTCAATTAGCGTAAATCCAAATGAGGACTTACCTTTCGCCCCCCCCCCCCCCCCTTATGCAATTTATCCATCTTAACACAGTAAATTCCACAATGCTGGTTTGATTTACGATGAGGGACTGGGATTTGAGTATTGATTTTAACGTTGGTCTCATACAACTATTCCTTTCTATTTCAGTTAATACATCAAGATCATTTTCATTTTCATTTTCGTCACGTAAAAGTTGATCAATGTTGATAAATATTGTCGGACGTAAATTAGATTTTGAGTAAGGACTGTTAATAATGTTTTTTTCAAAGTATCGATCCCGTTTGCTACAGACGGTCGTCTACTTTTTTGAGAGTTAATCTTGTTCAAAAAACTACAAGAAAAACGTACCTGCAACTTTTTTATCTGTCAAAAAAATGATTTGCTACAAAAATCGAGTCGCATAAAGTTCATGAAGTTCTTTGTAACAAACTTTCGCACATTAGACACCACATCAAAAAACTGTCAACGGGGGGAGATTGTATGCCGGAAATATTTTTTTGAGAGATGCGAAAAAAACGAAAAATACAAAATAAACTAAAAGAGCTGATAACAAAATTTCGTTTGTTTGGTGCATTTTGTATATTTCTACTGTATTAACTTTTTTTAACTTATTGTGTGTTGGTTATTTATTTTTTGGATTTTGGGATTTTTGTGCGATTTCGCG
>JAISQS010000351.1 GCA_031274045.1 Planctomycetaceae bacterium
ACCTTATTATTTCCAATCCGTTCTATGTTTTCGCGTTGTTACATTCCGTTAGGAATGTATCGCTCGGTAGAAAAGGAAGCCCCAGCCGAGTCTTCCGCATTCCGTAGGAATGCAACCCCATGACTTGCCCAATGGTGGCATTCCTACGGAATGCTAGTTTGCGTGTGAACATCATTTTCTACCGAGCGATGCAAGCCTACGGCTTGCAAAACATGATATTACAAATTTGAATTATGAATTATGAACTGTGAATTATGAATGGCTACTAAGGTTGTTTTGTTGAGGAAAAATCAGGTAAAAATAAGGTTAAGTTAAAGCCGGATATTTCGCTGATATATTACAATGTTTTTCACGCCAATTTCGTCGGTAGCAAGCTACTGTCGCTAACGTGTGATGACCCCGCCGAGTCTTTACATTTTGTAAGAATGAATCGCTCGGTAGAATTTGCTTTTGGAATAACCGAAAGTGTAACAGACCGAATTTCAAGATGAGAATTATTTTATTTTTTGTTTTGTTTATTTTTTTTTCGTTGTCGGTTTTTTGTGAGGAGAAGCCGTTGCCCGGTCAATTGCCGCGTTATACTCGGTCTGGCGGAACAATATTTCGGACGCTTTTTGATCGTGTTGCGGATGTTGACGAGGATGGGTGGCCCGATTCTTGGACGCGGAAGCGCGGAGTTGAAAAAAATGTTCAATTCCCTGACTATATTGATATTCGTATTGTTGAAAACAACAGCCAGTTCGGTAACAACGCCCTCCGAATGTCCATCGAAGGTAGCAGCGCAGGCATTTTTTCACCAAAGATAAAAATCCGACGCGGCATGTGTTACACCGTCTCCGCGTTCGTATCAACCGAAAATATTATCTTTGATGACGTGTTCATCTCCGCCGCGTTCTACGGAAAAATTGACAACACAAACATCAATAATATTGCCGTCAAAGAACCGATATTCTCAAAACGTTCGCCAAAAATTAAAAACACAAACAACTGGCAAAAAATCGAAATCGGACCCATCCACGCAAACAACGATAATATTGATTCTATCGCCGTCGGTTTGATTACATTGCAAGGCGAACGCCGTGACTTCAACGCAAAAGTTTATTTCACAAACGTCGAAATAAAAGAAAGCCCAAACGTTCGACTCTCAATGCCAAACAACCACCACATCTTCACAAAAAAAACCGGTATTGAGGTCTCTTGCATGATGACCGGATTTGATCCCGATCAGGACAAAATAAAATTTACTATCGAAGACCCTTTTGGCAAAACTATTGCTGGTCGCGAAATTGAAATGACTATCGGCAATCGACCCGTCTCTCAATTCGTTGTTGCCCAAAACGATCGCTGGAGTGTGTTCGACGGCGCGGCAACATGGCAAAATCTCCCCATAATCTCACCTGGCTTTTACCGCGTTCGCGTTGAGACTCCGAAAGAATATATCAAAAATCTGCAACTCCCCGCAGGCGTGTTTTTTGAAGACCCGTTACAAAACGCGCCGCCGTTGACTTTCGCTGTGATTGATCAATCGACCATCACGCCGGACGGTGCTTTTGGTTGGAATCTTGACGGCTGGAGCTTGCAAGAAATACTAGACCGGCAACAACAACTAGCCCTCTCCGGCATATCAAAATTAAAAATCCCCGCATGGATTACAAACGATAACAACGAACAACGCCGCCAATTTTTGCAAATCAACGAAACATTCACTCCGCTCGGAATGCAAGTCATCGGTCTGCTTTCGCCTGTCCCAAAAAACATTCGCGATAAAATTCGTATTGGCAAAGTCAACGCCGCCGCCATCTTCGCGATTTCTCCAACAGTTTGGACGGAACAAATACAACCTA
Organism: Planctomycetaceae bacterium; assembly: GCA_031274045.1. Taxonomy (GTDB): domain Bacteria; phylum Planctomycetota; class Planctomycetia; order Pirellulales; family Thermoguttaceae; genus WRKP01. The sequence goes on from JAISQS010000351.1 coordinate 1,845, forward strand.
TCTTGCAAGAAAATTCGTTGTTGGTAAAAAACTGGCAACTCAACGCCGATGATGATTTGAGTATTGTAAATCTCCCTGATTTTGAAAACCGTTTCCAAAATATCCGCTTCAATTTTGACCGCAAAAATCTCGGTTTCGGATTAGGAGTTGCGTGGGATTGGACGCATCCGTTTCCGTTCAACAAAAATAAAATCAATAACACAACACCCGAAACTCCGCAACCAAACAACACCATTTTGAACCGCACAAACCAGACCGCTCCTCGCGAATTTATCTCGCTCTACACTTCGGACAAAATGACCGCGTCTGATTTGGAAATGAACTTGTCCGCTTTGCCCGATAAGGCAGAGGAAGATGTACGCAAATTCATCTCAATTTCTGTGTTATCGGGTGACGATTATGAGTTGCCGGATCGCATAACAGATATCGTACGAAAAATGGTTATCGGCAAAACCGCCGGTATCGAAGCGTTCTTTTTGACCAGCCCAATCAGCGAAAAACACGGCGTACTCAATGCCGACGCGACTCCAAATGAGTTGTTTACACCTTGGCGGACGACATCGGTTTTGATTTCGGGGCGTGATTATTTGGGTCAGATAAAGTTGCCGAATCGGAGTCGGAATTATAATTTTGTTGACCACTTTGGCGGCAATGCCATCATGGTGATATGGAACGATTCGGCAACAGATGCGAAGCCGGTGACGGAGACGTTATATCTTGGCGAGGAGGTGGAGGTGATTGATGTCTGGGGGCGGCATTTCGTGCCGGAATTGGAAGGGCGCAACCAAAAAATCGTTGTCGGCAGAATGCCGGTGTTTGTTGTAGGATTGGATACCAACATAACAAGGATGAGAGTCGGATTCAGTTTGGACAAAACAGATATTCCAAGCCGCACAAACACCGAAACAATTGTCCCATTCTCCTTCAAAAACGACACAAATTTGCCCGCAAATATACAATTCTCAGTCATCGAACCGCGAATAAATACATGGCAAATTAAAACACCAACTCCGCTTTCACTAGACGCAGGCAATACCGGAAAATCAGAATTCGGAATCACTCTCAATTCACAATCGAATACGGGATTGCAAAAGTTCAGAATTGACGTGACTACAATCGGCGCGGAACCGCGAAGATTTGCCGTGTACGATGACATCTACATCGGCGAACGCGAAATCTCAATGGAATTTTCGTCGCGAATGAATCGAAGCGGAGATATCGAAGTAACACAAGCATTCATCAACAACGGAGAACGAGAGCGATCTTATGTTTGTAGGTTGCGGGTAACGGGACGGGAGTACTTGCAAACTTTCGTGACAAGACAAGGATTCGGAAGAATCGAACACAAATACACCATCCCAAACGGACGCGAACTAATAAGAAACGGAATAAACGAAATCACAATACAAGCCACCCCACTACCAACAGACACCCAAAGCCAACCAATGCTATACACAATCCCAATAATAGATTAAGACTCCTCAATATTAACGGCGACGGCTTGGAACGCGGGCGGGATGCCAGCGTTCCAAGCCGTCATCGCCGCCGCGCGGTGAACTTGTGCGGTATTAAAAAACGATTCGTAATCTGATGAAGAATCCCGTATCGGGTTCATTATCCGGCAATCCTTTCACCTTAAATTCTCGACCTACAACACATCCGGTTTCTACACCGACGGTCATATTTTTGAGATTTTTTTGTTCGTATCCGATTGCGAATCTGCAATCGCTGTAATTTATATTTTGCGATATGCCTTTTTCGTAATACGTCCATTCGCCGCCGATAAACTCGAACGCAGCATAAACCCAACCGGAAAATTTTTCTTGAGGCATAGAGCTTGATTTGTCAAAAGAACTCAAGCGTCTCGCAATTTTTGCACGCGGAAAAAGAAGTTCAATATTGATGTCCGAATTCGGTGTCCAAATTAACCCGCCAATCGGTAACCAGTTATAATCATTCCTACGATCAAGAAACGCAACCCCGAATACGAATTTCATACTCGGATTGAGATTCCAGATTGCTGCAATATGAGCCGGAAAACGTATCGCGTCTTTGGTCTCTCCGTGAAAATTCCCGTTGTACATCACCGCACCGGCTACATCCAAAGTTAATTTATTATCAATAACCGGAAGCAACCAACGAAAATCAACTCCCGCACTGTAAAGGTCTATCGCGGACGAATTTTTTTGGTCAAATAAATTGTGGCTAAACGACGGCGTTACCAAAAACGGAGATTTAACCGTCGGCAACGGATAAGCAAAAACCATTGACAAATCAGATTGTGCCAACCCCAACCCGTTATCGCCGCCGCTTGGTATCCAAGAAGAACTCACACTAAACTTTTGAAATAAGCCGTTCCGTTTTTGCGAAGAAGATGAATTTGACAAATAAATATCACCGTTTTTTGATTCGGTATCAGCTTCACGCGGGCAATATCCGCCGAGAAAATAACCCCCATCAGCCGCGAAATTTTCATTTGCCGAAAACAAAAAAAGAACACCAATAAATGAAAAAAACAATCTCCACCGCTTCACAAAATCAACAAGCCAAAATCCTGATTGTGTTGTTGAGAACGCGCTGGCATTTGTCAAAACAGCACAAAAGAAAAGAGTAAGCGAGCCGAATAAGATTATTAGTTTGTGCCAAAAAACGGATTGGTTACGGTGATAGAATTGTAACCGGTTTTTATTTTGAGTCTTATTTGGGTGATTAGCTATCCCCCCCCCCCCCCCTATTTTGACAAGAGCATTATCTATATTGTCTTGTTTAACATTATTTGGGTTATTTGAGTTACGATTACTTTCGTTCATTTTTTTGTCCTTTGTCGATTAAATTTTTTTATTATTTTGTCTTTAACGAAACGGCACATTTCAATATCGCTCGCAATAACAACATCGTCAATATTGAACCGCCAACTTTGCGGATTGTGTGATTATTTCAAAAATGTGTCAAGATCAATTTTAATATTTGTTGATCGCAAATCCGCAATAATCAGTAAATTAAATACCGTCGAAGATAAGTTAGCGAACGAGCATCCGCGAACATTAACGAAGACTCAAATGTAAACAATCTCAATAGCATTCTTCGGAGTGAATACTTGTCAGTTATTGGATAGTATGCTACACTGCGTTCGTTGTTTAATTTTGAGGAATCTCTAATTTTCAGTCGCAAAACCACAATGAATTTTCTCACTTTTACAGCAAACTCTAAAATAAAAAACACAAAAATATACACAACGCACTATGAATTTCGTTAGCCCAAAAACACAAGAGTTGCCAATGTAAATTGAATACAGCCGTAACTAGACCCGCGAACGAAAATTTAACGTGCAAGCAGTTTAAAACCTTAACCTAAAAAATTACTATGTCACGTAAATTTAATATTGCTGGTCCTTGTTTACCGGAGAGGCATTACATGTTGGATGCGATTAGTCGTCTTGGTGAAGTTTTGCCGCTGGTTGAAGAAGGAGAATATTTCATCATTCACGCCGCGAGGCAAAGCGGCAAAACGACATTCTTGCGAGCAATGACAAAAAAGCTTAACCAAAGCGGCAAATACTACGCTCTGTACTGTTCTTTGGAAAACGTTCAAGGTATCGACGATGCCGAAAAAGGTATTCCCGGCATTATTGGAAGTCTGTTGTATGATTTGCAAGTAAGCAGTATTCCGCACAGTGATCAATTTGCTGTTAATGCAAATTCAATCAATAATATGTCGGCATTGACAAAAGTGTTGTCTGATTTTTGTTCTTTATTGGATAAGCCGTTCGTTGTGTTTTTTGATGAAGCGGATGGTTTAAGCGGCTTGACGATGATTTCATTTCTACGACAACTACGCAAAGGATTTATAAATCGCTCCGATTCGCAGTTTGTTCATTCGTTGTCGTTGATTGGGATGCTTAATATTAACGAATACAAAATGCAATATCGCTCTGAGAGTGAGACGCTTGGTACTGCCAGTCCGTTTAATATTGTTGCCAAATCGTTGACGTTGCAGAATTTTTCCAAAGAAGAAGTTGCTGAACTTTACGCTCAACACACCGCCGATACCGG
>JAISQS010000367.1 GCA_031274045.1 Planctomycetaceae bacterium
CCGTTGCGGAGTTGGCGAAGAAAGCTGAGCATTACCTCTCCCTCAATACAATCAACTTCGTCAAACAAAATAACAAGCTGCTTTGGCGCAACAAGTGCCGACCAATTAAAAAGAATATCCGAAAGCATGCTGCCGTAAATTGACTCCGGCATATCAGGAACAGGTAAGTTTTCTGTCTCTGCAAAAAAAATGATTGCTTTACAGAGGTTTGGCATTGCATCTTCAATTTTGGTCATTCCGTTGCAACGTTCAATACTCACATAGCACGCGGCGACATCATCACCGGCATTGAGTTCGCGCATCCAACTTTTTAAGAAAGTCGTCTTCCCGGTTTGGCGTGGGGCGTGGAGTACCCAATATAGTTTGTGCTTGATGTATCGATTCAACTGTGCGCCTTGCAACCGCTCAGCTGGCGGAAGCATGTAATGATCTTCTGGATTACACGGACCTGTTGTATTAAAAAATCGAATCTGTTTTTCTGACATAATTATTTCGTTTGGTTAAATGCTTATGTGGACAAGAAAACGTTGGGTTTAGGTGGACAGAAAACGCGGTATGTTTAATTTTGATTTTGTTAAGACATTGTAACGGTGTGAGGAGGTAATTGGTAGGGGCGAGGCTTGCCCTCGTCCCAAAGAGGCGGGAATCGCGTTGATATTCCAAGTTTTTTGCCGATAGAAATTCCAACACATTTCACGCCCCTTGGTGGCCGAGGGCAAGCCTCGCCCCTGCAATACGCGACCATTTAACAAACGGTCGGCTACCTCACGTTACCAACATTTAACGCGCGCATTGTTATTTGGTGAATTGATCATGGTTATCTTGTTGTGGACTGTTCCGCGCGGCTTGAATTTCATCTGGATTGAGCTGATTGAAAAAGCTAATTGAGATGTTATACTACTGCCCCGTTTTGGAATTCGGGTTGTTGATTGTCTATATTTTCCTTTGCCAAGAACCCCAACAATTTTCCCAACCTAAAAAAAGAATACCAAAAAACAAACAATACACTAAAACACTAAAAATATTAAAACCAAAATAAATCAATGGCTCATAACGATCGCGTTCAAAAAATACACAATCTTGTTAAACGCGGAGATTGGAAACAGGCTTATAAAGAAGCAAAATTTATCGCAAAATTATCAAACACAGATGAATTGAAACTGTTGATAGCCACCTCCCTCTGGAACTGGATCAAAGATCAAGTCAAACGTAACCAATACGACGAAGCAAAATTAAACGTACAAGAATTGATTAAGATCGATAAAAAAATTATTCCGCCCGAAATAAGAGATGAATTTCCTACTATTTTTCTGACGCTTGGGTTAAATTATTTGTTGCCGGATGATTTGAAAACCGATACCGCTTCGTTCGATGTGCAAGTGAAATTACTTGACCAATACATCATCAGCAATCTCAAATCAAACGATCTTTTGCCTGAGACATTGGCGGATGCGAATATTATCAAGAAGGCATTTACGTTAATCGAATCCCGCGACGATAGCGCAGCCCAACAAGAATTAAGTCAAATCGCGTTTCGCTCGCCCGCTGCGGAATGGCATATCTTGCTGCGCGGTCTGATCGCCCACTACAACGGCAACGATAAAAACGCAAACGAAAGTTGGCAACGCCTCTCCCAAAACAGACCAACCGCACAAATTGCAAAAAATCTACAAAACCTCTTCATACAACAAAACGAAAAAGATCACGAATTAGATTTCGTAAACCAATTCAGCTCATTCAACAGCCGCTCCAACTCAAAATTGTCCCGCAAAATCGATCTGATCGATAACCTGCGAATAGTCGGCGATTGCCTAAAATCAAAAAAATATCGGGAAATCCTACAACGAATTCCATTGATTCGGAAATTATTGCAAAATTTTGACAATCAGACTTTCGGTCGTATTTTGCGTTTGATTCATGTGCAGTTGCTTGAGCGTGCGCAGTCGCCGGTTGTTAAACAATTCGTTGATCAAAATCTCCCGTTGCCGCTCGATCCTCACGGCAACCGCTCTTACGCTCTTCTTGCTGATCGCGTCCTTCGTAAGGGCAACGAACAAGCATCTTGGCTCAATGATCAAAGTTTTTATTGGAATAAATTTATTGATGATATTTCTCATATTGACGTATTGTCGCAGCCAATGAAATCGCGGGCAAAGGCAATCGTCGGACACAGAATAGCAAAGTTACTCGTCACCGAATACGAGGATGTCATTCAACACACAGCCATATTACTAAACGAAAATAACTCCGACGAACAACACGAATATATTAAAGCCCACATGATGTTGGAAGCAGACTCTCTGGTACATCGTGTCAGCAGTGCATTCGATAGAGCGATCAACTACGACCCCACCTATCTGGACAATTTTGACTCCATGAAAAATTTCGTTGCAAATTTGCCCGAACCAGTGCGAATGGCATACTTCCCTTCACTACACGAATTAGACCAAAAAATACTCGAATACAACCCAACAAACATCGACGCTCTCAACGCATTGTTTAAGTCCAGCCTCGAACAAAACGACAACGCAGCAGCCGCAAAATTTTTGGAAAAGTTGGAACAAGTTAATCCATTGTCAAAAATGAATGTCTACTACAAATTGATGTTGCAAATACGCCTCATCCGGTCGGCATTGTCGCGAAAGAATTTGATTGAAGCCAAACAACGTCTCGACGAATACACACAAATACAAGCACCAAATTTAATGTTCTATAGTTTTGATTTGTTGTATCTTGCGCTCTTGTACATTTATGAAGTTTTGTCGGACAACTTATCAAAAACGCGCGATGTTTTTGCACAAGGTAAGAAGTTCGGCATCGAGAAACAATTGCCGATAATCTACGCGATTATACTAGAGTCAAAATCAATTCCCCTCCCAAAGAAAATCGAACATAATCTGCACAATAAATTTTTGGCATCGTTAAGACAATCATTGCGTTCACCGAATACATTGGCGGCACTTGGTGATTTGATCGCCAGCTCAACAACAGAAAATCAACAATACTTGAGCAGTGATTACGATATATTTTCGATTGAATACGGACAAGATATAAAAGATGATCTAATGGAACTAGGACAGAGATATGCGTGGAGAAACGAGAAAGATGCGGTTTGTGAATGTAGATTTTGGTGGATGCTGCTAAATTGCGAACGAGTGCGCGTTTCAACGTCCAAAGGCAAAGTAGACATTGCCGACATTTCCGATGTCATGTATTACCTCTACAAATTAATGGCAATAGCCGAACGCGGTGTCAAAAAATTTCCAAACTCGGTTATTCTTTCTTTTTTGGCATTGGATTCCGAATGTAGCGACACACTTCTTAAATACGCCAATAAAAGCCTAACCGGACACAAGAAACTCCAAAAACTCGCAGAAAGATATAAACAATTCCTACAATCAAACAGCCAATCAAAAGATAACCCCGAACTCGCAAAATTCATTAACGTAGCCGAAGAAAAAATCAAAGACCTCGTTTCATTGTCCGAAATAGTACGTCGCGGATGGCAAGCATAAGGCTTTTAAAATTTACAAAATAATTCATAAGAAGGTGAGGAAAAATAATGGAAAAATATTCCAAACTCCTATTGACTCCTCTTGCCTTCTTTGACAAATTCCCCCAAATAACAAACATAAATTTTAATTATGTATGACATTTATTATCACACGCTTGGTGTTGAGCCGGGTTGTTCTGATACGGAGATACGGAAGCGGTATCTTGAACTTTTGCGTCAATTTCCGCCGGAGAAGTTTCCCGAAAAATTTAATCGTTTGCACGATGCGTATGAGATGTTGAAGAACCCAATCGCAATGATGGACGAGATGCTTTTTTCGTTGCGCACGGATGATTCAATTGATCAAATAATAAAAAGCCTCGTTGAAGAACTCCGCGAAGAACGGCTGCCCACCGACATCATCTTAAACATGGGAAAATAACAACACACCAATTCGTATCATTCGGCATCACGTTTTTTGCCGACGAATTTATTGTGTGTTTCGTGTACTATATTCACCACAAAAAAATATTTCAAAACATGTCTGACGATTTTGACAAATTTCGTACCTCATTTGACAGGTTAATGCACTTCACTGTTGACAGTGATAAAAACAAACCATTGTCAATATTTTCCGACAAGCCGGAACATCAAACGCCCGAACTTGATGATACCGCAGATGATAACACGCCCAAAGAAATGCCAAAAGATACACCCGAAGAAATACCCAACAACATCAACACCAACAATTATCCCGACCAAAACAACAATACAACCGAACCAAAAACAGAACAATACGAGACACAAAATATAGATTGGGAACAGACCGATTCGGAACAGACCGATTCGGAACAGATGGAATTTAAACAGACAGATTGGATACAGACAAATTCGGTTCAGGCAAATTCGGTTCAAACAGAATTGATCCGGATCGAATCTGCCGAAGACAAACCAGACCGAGATGAATTTGCGCAACAAAAAGAAATTGCCGACAACGAGATTACAATCGAACAAGATCAAGCAAAAGTTACACCGCAATCTGAAACAGAATGGACAGAGGATAATGTTGAAGTAGAAGAGGAGGAAGTAGTAGGAGAGGAGGAAGAAGAGAATGATGAAGGAGAAGAGGAAGATGAAGAAGATGAGGAGGAGGAGGAAGATGAGGAGGAAGATGATGCTGCTGTGAGTTATGATGATGAGTTGGAGGAGGGAGTGGTTGAATCTGATTTATTGCGTTTATCATCTCGCAATGCTGATGTTCTTGAGCGGTTTACGAGTTGGCTTTCTTCTGTGGATTCTGGCGAGTTTGATGTTTGTGATTTGTCTGGGTTGGAGGGTGGCGGTATTGGTTTTTATCAACTTTTTGAGGCGTTATCGGCGCAACGTCAGGAGTTGAAACTTTTCACCAAGTCTGGTCGCAAGACGAATGAGTTGTTGGAGAAGAGTATTTCTGAATCTTCGCGTGTGTTGGAGCAACTTTCGCGTTATAAGCGTGAGCGGCCTGAGGTGGAGCGTCGGGCGATTAAGCCTTTTTTGACGAGTCTGGTTGAGATAGATGAGTCGTTGGTGCGGGCAGTATCGTTTCTGGATGCGTTTCAAGATAGATTGACATATCACAGCCGCAATATTGCACTACACGCGGGTGCGTATTGTGATCGACTTACGTTTTGGCAAAGACTATGGCGAAGGAGGACGATTTTTCAATTTGCGAATTATTTGGTGAATGAACGGACAATGGATGTTGAGCATGTTTTGCAGCCGCTTCAAGACGGATTCAAGATGCTTCTTTTCAGAATGGATGATGTGTTGAGTAAACATTCGATAATGAGGTTGAATCCGGTTGGTGAGTTGGTCGATCCGGAGACGATGCAAGTTGTGGCAATATTGGATTCGGAAACTGTTCCGGCGGGGCATGTAGTAGATGTAATCAGACCGGGTTACCTCGTAAACAATAAACCCTTCAAATTCGCCTCCGTAAGAGCCGCAAGAACACAAAGTAAATCACAGGAAGGTTAAGGAAAGGTAGGTCATTTTCTACCGAGCGATGCAAACTTACGGCTTGCAAAAATATGATATTACAAGGCTACTAAGGTTGTTGCTTTTGTAAGAAAATAAGGTTGTAAATGAGGTTTGTTCTACGACAGCGTTGAGGCTTTTCACTGATATATTGCAATTTAAAAATCCTTCCGTTGACTTCTCTTACCTTCTTGTGAATTATTCTTACAAATAACAATCAGGGTATTAACAAGGTAATTGGTCTTGTTGCCCGATATTTTTTTTTCGATACAATTCTCAAAGCAACATGGAACGTGTCTGCCGCTGTAGTATATGTATTGATGATGTTATTGTATGGTGTTAATTTTGGGAGATTTCACAATGATTTCTGTTTCAAAGCAGACGAGTATTTATACGATTGGTTATGAGGGCGTTGTTTTTGAGACGTTTCTTCGTAAACTAAAAAATTCCGGTATCAAGCAACTCATTGATGTCCGTCGCAATCCAATTTCCAGAAAACCAGGGTTCTCGAAAAATAAACTCGCCCAAAAATTGCAAGCCGAAGGAATTACATACATTCATATTCCAGAACTCGGTATTCCATCGGAGATGCGCCGTGAGCTAAATAACAAGGAAGATTATGTTAAATTGTTCGACAAATATGAAACTGACCTGCTGCCAACAGCACAAAGACAAAAAGAAATACTCATTAACCTTTTAGAAGAAAAACCATCTGTTCTGCTCTGTTTTGAATCTGATCCTGAATACTGTCATCGTACACGGCTTGCTAAAGTTATTGCTGATGAAACAGGACTGCAACAAATTCATCTTCATTACTCCCACTAATCAGATGACCGAAGTCTTTATCACCGTCAAAACCTATCCGACTCTGTCAAAAAAATATGATGAACTGGTTTGTACTGCCGGAATCACCGATGAAGGTAACTGGATTCGTATCTATCCTGTACCGTTCCGTAAACTCGATTTTGATAATAAATATGTGAAATATCAATGGTTGTCAATCCCTTTAATTCGCAACGTAGAAGATTTTCGACCTGAAAGTTACCGTATTGAAAATTTTAATGCGATCACGCAAAAGGAAAAAATAAAAGATTGGGATATGCGGCGACAAATCATTTTGGGAAAGACACCAATTTACACCAACATGAATACTTTAATCGAAAAAGCAAAAAATAAAGAATTGTCATTGGCTACATTCAAACCACAAAAAATAACCGATTTTATTGTAGAAGCAACAGAGCGAAATTGGCCCAAAGACAAACTTGAACTATTGAAAGCGAAATCACAACAACTGTCATTCTTCCAGACGATTGACGAGATCAAACGCGAATTTTCAGTCGTGAATAAAGTCCCTTATAAATTTTCCTACCAATTTACGGATGACACGGGCAAAACAAGAACTTTAATGATCGAAGGTTGGGAAATTGGAATGTTGTACTGGAATTGTCTCAAGGCGACTAACAATGACGAAAAATCCGCCATCGAAAAAATCAGACAAAAATATTTCGGTGAATTTTTGGAAAAAGACATTTTTTTATTTCTCGGAACTACAAAGGCGTGGCACAATGTCGCTCCTGATCCATTTGTGATTATTGGAATCTTTGTGCCGCCCCGCCAGTACCACAAACTTTTATTTTGATTTAAAAAGGTGATTTACGTTGTCGGAGATAGGATTGTTAAAAATGTTCAACTCCCGACAGACCAATTTATCGCGGAAAAATTTGAGGAAAATGGTTTCAGTCATATTGTCACCTACGAAAGAG
>JAISQS010000451.1 GCA_031274045.1 Planctomycetaceae bacterium
AAAGTATACCGTTGTACCGGATTCTATTTGATTCAAATTTGAGCGTGACTTTATTCGCAACCGGACAAAATCAGACCACTTGACGCGGGGCATTATTTATTTTCATCGTTATTCATCGCGATCAATTTGTGAATCGCAATATAAGATTCGTAAATCAACCACACCGCAAGCAAGATGATAAATATTCCAATCACAGTCAAGAGATATTGACCTTTCACAATGAAAACTTGAGTTATATTGTAGAGCATTGCCCATAACGGAATGAGTATCATTATTGCGCCGGGTATGATGAGGTAAATTGCTTTTGCCCGCCTTCTTATCAAATACACACTCGCAACTATCAACGTCAAACCCGCAATAACCTGATTCCCCGCACCAAATATCGGCCACAATATCAATCCGCCCGTTCCATACGCGGCATTGGAATCTGCCTTGCACAACGCCAAACCAATTGCCATTGCCAGACCGATTGCAGTTGCGAAGAATCTGTTTTTCATTGGGGCAAAACGAATCATCCCGCCAAGTTCCTGCAATATATAACGCATCAGTCTCAAAGCAGCATCTATCGTCGTCGCTGCAAAACACGCAACAAGAATAGCAATTATTCCTTGACCATATTTTGTTGGTATGCCGACCATACTTATAAAATTTGCCCCGCCCTCAATAAACGTACCAACTTGCTCGCCAAGATTCATCTCCTTCCAATTCCTGTCATATCTCAAATTCCACGCTTCACGTCCGGTGATTATTGTTGGAGTATTTTTCGTTGCGCTATTTGCGTGTTCGTTGTTGGCGGTGAATGTTTGGTTGGCGGTTGAGGCTGCTGCTGACTTGGCATTTGAAATTCCGATTCCAATTCCGGCAGTACAACTCACAATCACAATCACCGCCAACGCAGCCTCCAATAACATTCCGCCGTATCCTACAAATTGAGCGTCATTCATTGAGGCGACTTGCTTACTGCTCGTGCCGCTACTCACGAGAGCATGAAAACCACTCACCGCTCCACACGCAACCGTAATAAATAAAAACGGCAAAATTGGAGGCGCACCGCTCTTTGATGCCTCCGCTATCCGCAACGGCGGCGATGTCCCGAATATATCCGCGTTGCCCAAAAAACACGCAATAACTAAACCAACAACTATCAAAATCAACGCAATATACAAAATCAAACTGTTCACATAATCACGAGGCTGCAACAACAACCAAACCGGTAACACCGACGCAAAATAACAATAAATAAAAAGTATCCACGTCCAAAGCATAGTTGAATTGAGCATCGGATGATAATGTTCCAAACTACTCAACCGCAACGAAAACACCGGACTGCCCGCCGAAGCCGCCACCGTTACCCCAAGCACAAAAATCGAAACCAACGACGCAAAAAATAACGAAATCCCAAAACGATGCGTCACCACTCCAAGCATAATCGCAACCGGAATTGAAATAATTGTAGGCATCACCGATTGCGGATAATCTTCAAACGTCTTCGCTATCACATTGCCAAACACCGCAACAATAATCGCAAGAATAAACGTCAAAAGAACCAAAAAAAGTAACTTAGCAGAAGGCGAAAGAACCGAACCGGCAATATCACCCAAAGAACGCCCCTTGTGACGAAGCGAAAGAACCAACGCGGCAAAATCATGAACCGCACCAATAAAAATACTACCAAAAACAACCCAAATCAACGCAGGCAACCAACCCCAAATTATAGCTATCGTCGGACCAACAATAGGTCCCGTACCAGCTATCGCAGTAAAATGATGACCAAATATCACATAACGATTCGTCGGAACAAAATCAATATCATCACGAAACTCAACACTAGGTACAACCTCCTCCGGCGAAATCTGAAATAACTTACGCGCCAAAAAACGACCATAAGTATTGTACGCCAAGATAAAACCAAAAAAAGATAAAAAAGCAACTAAAAATGTTGTCATAAAAATTATTTTTATTTTGTCTCGTTAAAAAACGGCACGAACAATCAAAACACGTTTTCGTTGCGCTAATCGCAACGGACAGGAACGCGGGTGTTTCGCCTTGTTATACCACACATTTTTTAAGATGTTTTTTTTGAGAATACGAAATAAACGAAAAATACGAAACATAACGAAATAATTTTTTTTAACGCGAAACACGCTAAAAAACGAAATGCGCGAAAGTGATTTTAAAAATTGTGTTTATTAAATTTTCGCGCATTTTGTATTTTCGTGTATTTCGCGTTAAAAAAATTTTCGAAATTACTTTTCGTTTATTTTGTATGTTTCGTATGGTTCGTATTCTCAAAAAAGATGTGTGGTATAACGAGGCGGGATGCCCGCGTTCCAGTCCGTTTCCGCTACGCGGAATTTTTTTCACTTGCCGTGCAGCGCAATTACCGGAACGCGCTAATTACTTTTTGAAATTTTTGTGTGATTTATTTGGCGGGATGTCGTCTTTTGTGTTTGTTAGCATGGTGTCTAATTCTTGTGCAAATTCTCTCGGGTCGGAAAAATGTCGATAGACACTTGCAAAACGCACGTATGCTACTTTGTCCAAATCTCTCAAATATTGCATTACTTGTTCTCCGATGAATCTGCTTGAGACTTCCGCGTAGAAAGTTGAATTTATATCACCCTCAACTTGTGCAATCAATGTAGTAATTTGATCACCGCTTACAGGTCGCTTCCAACACGCACGCTCCAAACCACGCCGCAACTTCTCCCTGTCAAACGCAACCCGATGACCATCTTTCTTGACCACTTGCATTGATGTTAACTCAATTCGCTCAAACGTAGTAAACCGCTTGCCGCAATTACAACACTCACGACGGCGGCGAATTATACAACCATCATCACTCATCCGAGTATCAACAACTTTATCATTGTCCTTATGACAAACCGGACACTTCATATAACATCTACCTCATTCTAGCTTCCAAAATATATCAAATACAACACACACAACGTACCAGTGCCAAGTCATCTAATTTTTCTGATTATTTCGTTTTTTGTGGGGCATTTACATCGTGCCTTTTATCAAGCACTGTATCAATACAATGTATCAACGCCCTGAAAGGGCAAAATATCATAGCGTAGGGCAACGCCCTCGTTATA
>JAISQS010000453.1 GCA_031274045.1 Planctomycetaceae bacterium
TTGTTGATATTATTGGGGCGTTGCCCCGAGTGGTGTTTGTGAATCCCTTTCGTAGGGCGTTGCCCTACGCTAATGTAGAGACGCAATGCATTGCGTCTCTACTTTCAGGGCGTTGATACCGCGAATAAAAAACACAATGTAACACCCCCACAAAATCCGAAAGAATCAGGAAATTTCAATTACAAGTTGCTTAAAATCGCTCAACAATTATCGGCGGATTGTCAACATTTTTTATGTTCGCTTTAAGCTCACGCATCGACTCAAAATCAAACGAATACGGATAAACAACAATCACCCCGACAAGCAACTCATTCCCGCCGATTTGCCGCACCAAAATTTCAAGCGAATCCGCATTCCAACCTTGATTTATCAAGTACAACGTCAACGACTCTTTGACATAATGAGCTTGATATTTGCCGAAATTCTTCTCTTCAACTTGCACATCAAAACAACATCCGTCATCAATAAGCCATGTTGTCAGTATCGTATCAACTCCAGACGTTTCGGTTTTTTGTTGCGCAAATGGAGTTATCATGTCGTTGTTGATAATATTTTTTTCATTCGGATCGAAGTCAAGTATTTTGTCAATTGTTGTCGCGTCCGGTTTCACTAATTTGTAGTGTTTGAAACCGAAGTCAAAATCATCTGACGTTAAATTTTTTTCTGTTTTAATTTTTTTCGCGGCTCGTTTTATTCTTTCTCTCGCGATTTCATCAATTGTTTTGTAGCCTGTTTTTTGTGCTTTGGATGTGTGATTTGTAGGTTCATCGAGTTGTATTAAGATGAATTTTCTGTTGCCGCCGTCTTCGGAGTTGAGTTGCATTACGGCTTGAGCGGTTGTTGCTGAACCTGCGAAGAAGTCAAGAATCAGATCAGAATTGCGCGGATTTTTCAATGTACAACCAAGTATCAATTCCTTACATAATGACACCGGCTTCGGAAAATCAAAATAATCCGCCAAACCAAGTTTTTCCAACTCTGTATTGCCGTCTTTGTTCAGATGTTTCATTATCGTATAAAATTTCGACGAGTCCTCGCTAACTTTTCTATACCTGCCGACAATATGAACATCACCTTTTTTTATCAAAATATATTTACCGTCTTTGAGACCTTGATCGATTTCATCTTTCTTTGATTGACCTAGAAATTCAACAATATTCTCATACTCACACGTCCCATACTTGCTAAACTTTTTACGCAGCCAATCCGTTTCGATCCAATATTCTTCGTTATTTTTGGTGATAATTTTTCCTCTTATTTCTTTAGTTTTTGCCAACGGAACAAGGTTCGCGATATTTTTTGCGTATGCCAAAAGATAATCATGCCCGATGACTGCGTGTTTTGCGAGTCCGCCCCCTTCCGATCTTATAACAATAAAACTCGCAACAAAATTTCCTTCGCCAAAAATATCATCCATCAACAATTTCAGATTCGCCTGCTCGTTATCATCAATCGATACACAAATCATGCCTTCTTGCGTCAACAATTTTTGAGCAATCTTGAGTCGCGGATACATAAAAGTCAACCACGCGCTGTGAGAACTTTTGCCTTGAATAGATTTGAGACGCTCGATTTCATGTTCGGAATAACCGAGCGCGTTTCGCAATTTTTGATCGTCAAATACAAATTGATCACGATAAATAAATTCTTTGCCGGTATTATAAGGCGGATCGATATAAATGAGTTTGACCTTGTTTTCGTAGGCGTTGACGAGATGCCGCAGTGCGTCGAGATTATCGCCGGTGATGAAGATATTTTTGCTCGTTTTGTTTTCGGGCAAATTGTTATGAGCGCAATCAGGCGCGATCATCGTCTCCGATTCCAACCCAACTTGCAACCGCGCGTAATTCTTGCCGACGAATCCGAGTTCGTATCCGTCGCGTGATTCGGATTGATTGGACGATTTCAATTCCGCAATAAATTTGTCCGATTTGAAATTTCCATCTGCGTCAAAAAATTGCGGCAGAGTAATTTTTAAGGTTTCCAACAAGTCGGAATTCGATTGCGTCTGTTTGTTATTTTTTATCCTTGCCCGCAAACCGCCGCTAATATTTGTACGATTGAGTTTCAATTCCATTAAACTTTCGGCACAAAATTATTTTTCATCTCTCAACAAATAGACAACAACACGCTTCGGTCCATGTACTCCCAGAATCAGAATTTTTTCTATATCGGCAGTACGGCTCGGTCCGGTAACAATTACGAATTCACCTGTTTTGGTCTCTTTGATTTTATTATTTACTTCTTTCCACGCTTCAGGTAAATTTTTATACAAAATACTTTCGGTCGCAACAATAACAGAAATCGGCGGCAAATATACAGCAAGCCTTTCAAACCGCGTTTTCGCACAAAATAACCCGCTGCCGGTATCCGCCAACAACGCCTCCGGCTCAATAATACCAATATCACACGTCGATAATTCCGCAACCGACAACATATCAATCTGCTGCTTTGTCTCCGGCGGATCGTATAATTTTACACCCGTAATCAATTTCAATTCCTCCGCATTATCACGGACAAAAGTATTACCCGGCGCGATAATGCCGACCTCCGCTTTGTCAAGTTCCCGCACAATATTCGCAATATGCTTCACAATTTCGAGACGATTTTTGCATTCAACAAATTCGCCGCTAACTTGTTCGATATTTTTTTTGAACTCGCTGATTAAGTTATTTTTGTTTAGGTCGATGTTAGTATTGTTATCGTCATCCGTTTGCCAAACAACCGGAACCGGCGGTAACTCAAATTTGTTCAACCCTCCCTCAATTTTATTGTCCGCAATCGCCTCACGAACCCGCGCTAATATTTTTTCACGTGACGAATTTGATGTCATAATTTTTTTCCTGATTTTTTTGAAATATTATAATTATTAGTAATTTTTATACAAAACATACATTAAATTTCGTTGACAAAAAAACGTAATTGTCAACGAACGTAAACGAAATCCTAAACCTGTGATCACAAATCAACAATTATCAGCATCCGAAAATTGTTATCTTTTTATTTCCGAATGATTCTTCCCTGACAAATATTTTATCTTCCCAAGAAATAGTCTTTCGCCGGTCAAAAACAATAAGCCAACCTTCCTGACAGCCCAACATATCCATATATTTTGCGGTCTTTTCAAGTCCTTCGGTGTATGTTTGGTCGCCGCGCCGAATTTTTAACTCAATCGGATATTTATTTTCACCATAAAAAACACAAAGGTCTAACCTGCCCGTTCCTAACGCCATCTCACGAATCAATGTACCGCCGCCGT
Source organism: Planctomycetaceae bacterium (assembly GCA_031274045.1). Lineage (GTDB taxonomy): Bacteria > Planctomycetota > Planctomycetia > Pirellulales > Thermoguttaceae > WRKP01. The sequence goes on from JAISQS010000453.1 coordinate 3,260, forward strand.
TGATTATTC
>JAISQS010000472.1 GCA_031274045.1 Planctomycetaceae bacterium
CGGTGTTGTTTTAGTCCAAACCACACACGTAAATAAAACGATTTGATCCACCAACACGAAAACATTAACGAAAATAAACCCCCACAAAATCCGAAATAATCAGGAAATTTTTTGTGAACATTGTGAATTTCTCTACTAACATTATGAATTTCTTTGCGAACCTTGCGGTAAAACTTGCGTCTTTTGCGGTAAAGTTTGCGTCCCTTGCGGTAAAAAATGCGAACCTTGCGGTAGGAGATTTTATCTTATTGGGTAATTTAGCCAGATTTCGGGATCGGGTTCGTAGAGTTTCAATTCTTCCTCCGATTTGGGAAGGTTCAATGGACGCACAATTCTAAATCCCGTATAAGGTGCGTCAGTTGTCCACCAGATACTTTGGGGGACTATCGGGTCTTGGCGTTTCCACTCGGAGACGGAAAAAAGACGCGCGGCTGAACGTAACTTCACCGTCTCGTCATCCTCACAATTGCCCCCGCGCAACACCTGACCAAAATCCACCGCCACAGGAATTTTCACCGGCTTCGCAGAATTATCTTTCCTCTTTATATATGTGTCCGGCGCGTATTGCTCCAAAACCCACTCCGAAAGATTCCCGTGCATGTCATACAAACCCCACGCATTGGGCTTCTTTTGCATAACTTTTTTTGACACACCGCCGCTGTTGTCAAAATACCACGCATACTCGTCAATCAACTCATCCGTCTCCCCAAACGAATACGCCGTCCCCGCCCCCGCCCGACAAGCATACTCCCACTCCGCCTCCGTCGGCAACCTGTAAAAACGCCCCGTCTGAACCGTCAACCACTTACAATAAACTTGCGCCATATAAAGCGTCATCCCACTCGCAGGATAGCCGATTTTGCCGGAATTATCGTAACTTATCGCCCCAATCGTATGAGGCGGAGTCGGAGACGCCAAAGCATCCGCCAACTCCTCCCGCTCCGTCAAAGGCTTCCGCATCGACCGCAATATCTTCAACGCAAATAAACCAAACTCCTGCCACGTTACCTCATGTTCCTCCATCCAAAAAGAACCCACCTCAACCTCAACCTGCGGAGATTCGTCCGCACTACGACCAACCTCGCCCGACGGACTCCCCATCAAGAACTTGCCCCCCCTAATCGGAACCATCTTGAACGAAACCTCCGACCCGCCAATCCGCTCAACATACCCCCGCATCCCCGCCGCATCCGCCGCCTCCGAATCCGCAAGCGGAACCGGAGATTTGATATACTCCAACGTCGATTTGAACAAAGGATTATCACGCGACACGACTTCACGCTTCGGTTTACTTTTGCCCTTGTCAATATTATTCGCGTCCGTATTCGGGGGATTGGCGGTTGCTTTTTGGTTGCCGGATTCCCCGCCGCGCTCAACAGAACCACAACCGGAAAAAATTAAAAAAACAACCAAAAAAACAGACACAAAAAAACCATAAACGAACTTATCATTCTTTTTCATACTATTAAATTATTCTTGATGGTGAGAAATTTTGGTACGCCGGAGCATACCGTTAATATTTGTTTCAATTATTGACGGGTTATTTTGCCGCGAAGATTGTCGGCGGAATGCCTCTTATTTTGCGAGCAGATTCTTTTGGGCAACTGACATCATTAGTTTTATTCTGTTGAGTTGGTTTACCTCTGTCGTTCCGGCATCGTAGTCAATCGTGGTGATATTCGCGATAGGATATCTTGTCCGCAACTCCTTCAGCACGCCCTTGCCCGTAATATGATTCGGCAAACAACCAAACGGCTGAACACAGACAATATTCGGACACCCGTCCTCAATCAACTCCACCATCTCCCCCGTCAAAAGCCACCCTTCACCGGTTTGGTTGCATGTTGAGATAACTTTTTGGGCTTTTTCAACAAGATGATTGAAATGCTTAGGCGGCTCAAATCGCCCGCTCTTCCGCAAAGCATACCGGATATTGTCGCGATATTTCTCAATTATCCAAACCGCAAACTTGCTCTTCAATCCTGAGATAAAAGAAACATCGGCGTACGGCTTCTTATGTTGATCCGAACTCAAACAATACAACATAAAGTCAAGTATTCCCGGAACAACAGCCTCACCGCCTTCATTCTCGATAGTCGCCACCAGATTACGATTCGCGTCAGGATGATACTTGACAAGAATCTCGCCAACAATCCCAACCTTAGGCTTTTGCAAGTCATCGTACAACTTGAGCGACTCAAAATCAGACACAATCCGCACCATCATTTTTGAAATACTATGCCGCCGATTACTCAATATCACCTCACGCAACTCGCCCAACCAATACGCAACCAACTTGTCCGTAACACCAAGCTCAACCTCATACGGACGACAACGATTAGATAACAAAAGCAAAAGATCACCATACAACACCGTCACAAGCATCTTCCGCACAAACGCCAAATCGACATCAAACCTGCCAGCCAATACAGACCCGCCCGACTTCACAACGTTGACATTGAAAGGCAAGACCCGCACACTCCCAAATCCCGCCTTTCGCAAAGCCAAATCCAACAACGCACGGTAATTCGTTGACCGGCAACCCCCGCAAGTTTGAGATATAAGCACACCAGTCCGCTGCAAATCATACTTGCCGGACTTCAACGCCTGTATCAATTGCCCGCAAACAACAATCGCCGGATAACAAGCATCATTATTAACATAACGCAACCCGTCCTCAATCGCGTTATGATCAACCTCCGACAACACGACAACATTGTGACCGCGCCAAGCAAACGTCGCGTCAAAAAGAGAAAAATGAATCGGTGCCATCTGAGGACACAATAAAGTATAACCTTCCATAAACAGATAAAAAAAATTTATATTCCCACCAAAAAAATAAAACCACCCGCCGAAAAGTTGATAACAACACACCAACAACACCACAATAATATACCAGACATTGTTGCTTTTTGTATCGTTCGGTTATCGCATTTTTTGGCAACGACCATCCAACCCGACACACTCCGGCAAGCAGACAGATTTTTTGTCCGCTTGCAAAAAAGACAGGCGGAAGCGAAGGGTGATATTATTTGTGTTGGGAAAATTTTCAATTTATTCGGCATTTTCGTCAAATTTGGTTTAACCCGTTTTTCCGTTATTGTCGATACACGACAAGAGGGCGATCAATTTGGTTTAGTTATATAGGTAAAAATATTGTCTGTTTCGGATCGCCGTGTCGGTGACAGATCGATTTGGTAAAAGTTGGATTTCAGATGGAATTTGGAGGAAACAATGAGAACGCAAATTTTCAACAAGCGTTATTTTGACAAAACGGATTCTTGCCCATCAAGAACCGCAATACATGTTAATCCGGCAATAAAGTTGGCGGTAATGTTTTTGTTTGTGGTGGTGTTGATGTTGGTATTTTTGCGGGTTGCGGAAAGAACCGCGTCGGCGCAAGCACCGGAGGCGTTGAGATGGGAACAAGATTTCAATAACGCGTGCCGTTTCGCACAAAACGAAAATCGGTTGGTGTTGGTGCATTTTTACAGCGACTGCGCGCCGTGTTCGTCAATGAACGCAAGCGTTTTCACTGACCCGCGTGTTGCACAAGAAATGAACCGGAATTTTGCCGCCGTCCGCGTAAACATCCGCGCGAACACAAACACCCAATCCGATTTGGCAAAACAATACGACATCAGTGTTGTCCCGACAGATTTAATTTTGAACAACGAAGGGAAAGTCGTCTACAAACGTCAAGGCGAAATCGCAGCAGAAAAATACTTACAGTTCTTGCAATATTTGAAAAACAACTTCGCACAACCACAAGCAAACCAAAATCAATTCCCCTTTGCCAATCAACCCGAACAAAAGCAAAACGAACCGGTTCCAAACAACATTCATCCATCGCACGTCATAGCGGCATCCGGTCAAGCCGACCCCGCAAAAACAATACCCGCAACCATACCGGTTACGCCCGCCAATCCGGTAGAGAAAACGGTACCGCCCACAAACGACTACTTCACAAATCACCAAAACACGTCCCCGAATAATAATCACATCGAATTCAAAACGACTGATAATATCCGAATTGATGAAGGAGCGTTATCGAATGTTGTGCGGGTTGATGATGCGGCGGGTCGTGTTGTGTCGGGTGGTGTTGTGTTGGACAATTCGGCGGCGGGTTCGATGGCGGGTGGTGCGGTGTTGGGTGGTGGATTTGTTGGTGGTGTGGTGGAAGGTGTTGGGGTTGGTCATTTGACGGTTGAGGTGCCTCTTGCGATTGAGGGGTACTGTCCGGTGGTTTTGTGCAGGAAGGAGTTGTGGGTTCCGGGCAATCCGGCTTACTACGCAATGTATCGCGGGCAAGTGTACAGATTCTCAAGCCAGGAAGCGATGATAGAGTTTTTGAAATCGCCGTTGAAGTTCGCGCCGGTCGCAATGGGTGAGGATGTAGTGATGATGATTGATCGCAATAAAAAAGTTTGTGGATTTAGAAAGTATGGAGTTTGGTTTGGCGGGCGTGTTTATCTTTTTTCGAGTCAGGAATCTCTTGACAGCTTTTGCAAGAAGCCGGAATACTACGCCAATATCGCGCAAAATTACGAAGCCGCGTTCAAATCACCACTAGACACAGTACAAAGATAAACACCCAAAAAAAACAAACACCCAGAAAAACGCCGCGAATCTTGATTGCTTCATATCCCAACGCATAGCAACGCCCTTGTTATACCACACAAGTCATGTTAGCGACGGGGGCTTGCCCCCGACGTTATGTTCGCCGCTTCGCGGCAAGGAAAAAAAATTTCCGCGTAGCGGAAACGGACTGGAACGCGGGCGTCCCGCCCGCCTCTGTGCGTTATAGAACCGAACAAGTTTGGAAGGAACGCCAAGACGTGTCGGCAAACGTAAGGTGGGCAACCGACTGCCAGGCGGTTGCGTCGGCGCAAGCCGACAACTGGATCGCCAAAACGCACCGGACTTTCTATCGCCCAAAACCAAAACGCTCAAAACGTAGGGCGTTTTGGTTTTGCCGATGTGTTTTGGCGATCCCGCTGTCGGCGAGTACACCGACGTAACCGCCCGGCGGTCGGTTACCCACCTTACGATCACCAACGCAAAAAAACTTGTGTGGTATAACGAGGCTTGACCCATTCGTTAACGGTTGAAACTCACTACTAAAAACTAGCGTTATTTACATTCCGTATAGGAATGTATCGCTCGGTAGAAAATGAAGCCCCGCTGCGTTATTGTATTCCGTAGGAATGCAACCCTGTGACTTGACCAATGGTGTCATTCCTACGGAATGCTCGTTTGGTTGGGGATGTCATTTTCTACCGAGCGATGCAAACCTACGGCTTGCAAAACTATGA
>JAISQS010000621.1 GCA_031274045.1 Planctomycetaceae bacterium
TCAACAGAACTAGGATCAACAAAATTATCAATAACAATACCAGACCAACCAACAATAGAAAACTTATTACAAACCGGCATCAAACTCTTCAACTCCCTCCTCAAACAAAAATAACAACATTGCAAATAAAACCTCCGCGTCCTTTGCGTCTCCGCGCGCAACGAAAAATCATACAACGACAAAATAAGTATTTTTATTGTACTCAATCGATAATAAAAAATATTTCGATGTGTGTTGACATTATTTTTTGATTGCGGACAATGTTTTGGCTTTTTGATTGCTGATTGATTTGTGCGATTGGGGGGCGTGTGAAGAAAATAGTTGTTTGCTTGAAACGATGGGTAAGCGGCAACACATTATTAACCATGAAAAATTTGGAGACAATTGAAGATGTTTAAGAAATTGGTGTTTGGCGGATTGTTTGTTTTGGCGGTTTCCTGTTCGGTTTATGCACAAGGTAATGCGGCAAAGCCTGAACTTCTGGCGGAGAATAGGTTGGAGGTTGAGTTAGCTGATATTGATCGACCTCCGGTCAAAGGTTTGACTCCCAGCAAGGAGCATGTTGGCACGATTCCAAAAGGGTTGAAACTTGGCAGATTGACAAAAGAAAAACGGAGCGAAATCACAAATCTTGAAAAAGAGTATGCCAAGATAATTGACTTTTTGCAAATTCGAATCGACTTGCTCAAAGCGGAGCGAGACAAAAAAATCAAAGCATTAGCCGAACAAAAAAACGAAGAATCAACAACCAACGAAAAGTAACTCAAACAACATCGGCAAAAAAATACAACGAAGCAAAATTTACCTCAACCAAAGAGATCACAGCGTTCGCGAACAATATAAAAATATTTTCGCGTCTCAGTGGTCTCTTTGGTTATTTTTTTGCAATGCTCGTAAAATAATTTATTGCACACTGAGGCACAGAGAACACAAAGAATACGGTTTCTTGCGAACTTGGATGTGATTGTGTAATTATGAAGTGAGGGGAAATTGGTTATCAATTGCGGATCGGTTAAGGTTCAATATTGGTTGCAAAAAATTTCACGATGACTTTATAAAAAAGGAATTTTCAAGTGTAAAAAGTATATTCATTTATTCCTTACTTGACAAAAAAATTTTCTCGCGTATTATCCACGCCTTCTTTGACAAGGTCGCGCGGTTGTTTGTTTCTATTTTAGTTTTACGCGAGGAGAATTTTATGACGATTTTACGTTGTTCGTTTTTGAAGGCGGTTTCTTTTTTGATTGCTGCGATCATGTTGACAATTTTATTCGGCGGCAACAGCGGCAGCGCGCAAACTTATGATGCAATCCGCGACATCCATTATTATATGATGGACAAAAATGAGAGCCGCGAATTACCGGCGGTTTCCGGTCGTACATATCTTTCCTCCGATGACAAAATTGCCGTAATAGCGGGGAACACGCTCAAGGCGGTTGCCGATGGCGATTGTGTTATTGAGATGATTACGGGCGGGAAGAAGTCCGTGTTCGCTCGGCTTGCCGTCGGCTGGCAAGTGCAGAATCCCGTGTTACCGTATTCTTGGGGACTGCATATTGACGACTCCGAAGTGCATAACTTTAACGGACAAATGTATGCTTACGGCTGTATGGAAGGATTTGTTCCCAAGCGTTACGCTTCGCCGTATTATCCTTCGTTGACTACTCGCGACATGAAGCACTGGGAAAGTTACGGTTATAGTTATTCTTCATTCGACGAAGGCTCGCCTTATCCGGGGCGAATTCTGTGGGATGCCGACGGCTGTTTTTACAAAGGCAAATACCTCCTGTACGGATTTTTTGAATGGAACGCCAGCGGAAAGGATAACAATTCGTTTGTAATGGAAAGCGACAGTCCAACGGGACGGTTTAAGAATTTGCGGTGGCTTATCGGCGACAAGTCGGGGGAAAAGATTGACGGCATTTCCGCGCAAATTTTTATTGACAGCGATGACTCGCGGTATATTTTGTACTCGCCGACCAAAAATCGCGTTGAGGAAAATTATATTGTTGTTGCGCGGTTGAAAGACGACCATATCATTGATGAAGCCAGCCGGAAGAATCTCGGTCACATAAACGATTATTACGAAAACCCATCGTTACGCAAACACGGCGATATGTATTATCTGCTCTTTGCCGAAAACTGCGGAGCGATTACAAACAAAAATCATACGCCCAAACGACTCTCGTATGCGACAAGCAAAAATATTTTTGGACCCTACACCTATCGCGGCGTGATTATTACGGTCGAGCATCTTGTTGGCAACAGCAATATTCAAGGTTGCATGGAACCGTTCGGCGATAACTGGTATCTGTTTTATCACCGTAGTTTGAACGCCGTTTGGAACCAGCGAACGATGTGTATTGAGAAAATCGAGTTTGACAAAAACGGACTAATCAAGCCGGTCGTTCCCACAAGCAGCGGCATCTCCGAAGGACTAAATACGTCAAAGCCGATTTATTTCAATACGGCTGTGATAGAAAAGAATTGCCGCTACTCCAACGAAGGCAAATACGGCAGCGCGATAATAAAAGACAACGCCGAGATTGGTTTTCGCTACGTCTCGCTTACCGGCAAAGAAAAGAAGATTTCATTGCAAGGCAAAGGATTGAACAATATCACCACAATAACAGTCACCGCCAACGGCAAGATCATCGGACAAGGCATCGGAGGGCAGGACATTAAACTGGAAAATATCGGCGAAGGCAAAACGGAACTCGTCTTCAATATCACGTCAAACGGAGAAGTGAAATTGGAAACATTCCGCTTCTTTGATTACATGACGGACAAAAATGACAGCCGCGAATTACCGGCGGCACCGGCGGTTTACAACGGCACATCCAAAGACAAACCGGTCTTCCGTTGGCAAAAACAAAACGGCGTGCAATGCCTGTTGACCGAAAATAATACAGTGGCGGGGCGACTGTCTGGCGAAACGAGCAATGGAGTCAATGTGGTGTCGGAAAAAATTGTTGAACTCGATTCGACCACCTTTCAAATCACCCGCCAATACAAAGCGGTAAAAGATGTTGATTCGGCGCGTGTATGCTTCGACTTTGTCCATGCTTCGCCGAGTGCTTATTGGATGATACCGGCAGTTTCCTACAACGGCAATCGTTTTGGACGCGGCAAAGAACCGAAGAACGCTGCGGAAAACGGTGTGTGGCGGTCGTTCTCCTTTCGCCGCACGCCCATTCCGGGCATCACCTATTCGGAAGGGAAGCAATTTGCCGTCGCCGTCTGGAGCGATAATCCTCAACGTGAGTGTGACAACTTCGCTTGCTCGTTAATGCCGGAAGAACAGACGACAACGCACCGCATAATTTTGCCCGAAGAAGAAATGCCGACCAATTACACCAAAGTCAACGGCAGCAAGACAGGATTTCAGAAACAGATGGCAATGAAAAAAGGCGAAACATTGACGCTGACAATGTACGTGAATGTCAATGCTGTTGAAAAGAATCATACTGCCGTTCGTCATTTTCTTGACAAGGCATGGGCAATGGCGGCGAAGCCCAAAATCGCCATACCTGATGCCGACAAAATTTGGAATCTTGCGATTCGTTATGCGAAAGAATCGCTCTGGAAAGAGACGGAGAAAGACGGTAAAAAATTTTCCGGTTTTGATATTGGTTTGCATCCCGATAAAAACGGCAAATGGATCATGTATCAGAATACTTATCAGGCGGGTTGGGTCGGACGGAACATTCCGCTTGCCAATGCTCTTTTGGCAGACTTCCTGCGAAACGGCAACGAAGACTCGAAAAACAAAGGGCTGAAGGTCTTGGATTCATGGGCGGAACACTGCGTGTTGCCCAATGGTTTGATGCTTGTGACATTCAGAGGATTCCCCGACCGTTCGCGGCTTCAACAGAT
>JAISQS010000638.1 GCA_031274045.1 Planctomycetaceae bacterium
GCCGATTTGAAAAGCCGCATCCCTATCGCCTGCTTCGCCGCACCCGCAATCCGCGTCCAATTCGACGAATGGGAAAGAATATTCACATGGCTGCGATGGCTCGGCGTAACAAAAATTTACGATGTCTCCGTCGGCGCAGATATCTGCACATGGGCTCACATCAGATTCATTCAAAAATATAAACCACAGTCCGTCATCTCCCAACCTTGCCCCGCAATCGTAAACTACATCCTAATGCACCAACACGACCTCCTACCACACCTGTCGCCAATCCACAGCCCAATGCTCTGCACCGCAATTTGGATGAGAAAATACGAAGGCATAAAAGAAAAAATCGCCGCCCTCTCTCCATGTATTGCCAAAATGGACGAATTCAAAATGACAGATTACGTCGAATACAACGTCACCTTCCAAAAACTAGATAAATACATCCACGACCACAACATCATTTTGCCCAAAGAAAAAAGCAACTTCGATCACGCCGAATGCGCACTGGGAAGCATATTTCCAATGCCCGGAGGACTCAAAGAAAATATCGAATTCTACGTCGGGAAAGCATTGAGAGTAGATAAATCCGAAGGTCAACAAGTTGTCTACGAGGATTTGAATACATTCGCCAAAAAAGATAAAAAATTCCTCCCCGACGTATTCGACGTTCTGAATTGCGCGGAAGGTTGCAATCTCGGCACCGCCTGCATCCACACAAAAGATAAATTTGACATACTCACCGTCATGGATTCCGTAAGAATAAAAGCATTGCAAAACCGCGACAAAGCCTACTTCGACGAGCTTTTTGCCGAATTCGACAAAACTCTCAACCTCGACGACTTCATAAGAACATACACCCCAATCGAAGTACCAACAGCCGAAGTAACAAACGCACAAATCAAAACAGCATTCGAATTACTCAACAAAAAAACACAAGACGAATGCACCTTCGATTGCGGCGCATGCGGGTCAGCAACTTGCTACGAAATGGCAAGAAAAATAGCACTAGGCTTCAACATGCCGCATAGCTGCATCGAAAAAGCAAGAGTTGAAACAAACGAAAAAATGGTTGACATCCAAAAAGGAAACATCGAAATTCTCAACAAAATACTCGACGACATCTCCGGCATCAAATCAATGTCCGAAGGAATAAACGACCTACTCAACGGCGTAAACACATCAATACTAGAATTCAACAACATGGCAGAAGCCATCTCAAAAATCGCAAGAAACATCAACCTAATCTCATTCAACGCCTCAATCGAAGCCGCAAGAGCCGGCGTTCACGGAAAAACTTTCGCCGTCGTCGCACAAGAAGTAAGAACATTGGCAGAAAAAACAAAAAACATCGTCGGAGAAACACAAAACTTGACCCTACACGCATCAACCGCAACAGACTCCGTAAAAGATGTCGCAGAACAAATTCACTCCTGCATAATGAAAGCACACTCCGAAATCACAGGAATCGTAAGCTCAACAACAGGAAGCTTCGCATAAAATACGGAAATAAATTAACCAACGTTATGCGGATTCCGCCTGCCTTGCGATTATCTGCCTTGTGTTTTTTATCCTCCGTCGTTGTTGGAGTGATTTTGTTTGTTTTGTGGTTGGGTGGTGGTTTGTGATTGGGTGTTGTTTGGGTTTGGTGTTTGGTCGTGCATTTCGGGGGTGTAGTTTTCCGGCAGGTCTAGCATTGACGTATGTTTTGGGACAAAAAATCTACCCGCAGGACCCGACAGAATTGCAGGCAAGAATATCAAATCACCAATCAACGCCACCGATAACATTGCCAACATCATCACCCCAAACATCTGCGTCGGCGTAAACGTACTAAAAGCAAACGCCGATAACCCAACTCCGCCAATCAACGTCGTTTGAGTCATCGCAGTTGCACACCGCTCATAAGCATGCCGGTTCGCCTGTTTTGGCGTACAACCTTGATCAATTGCCGTTCTAAACCAAGTTATATAATGAATAGTATCATCAACAGCTATCCCCATCGCCACACTCGCCGTCATCATTGTCCCGACATCCACCGGCGCACCAATAATCCCCATAAACCCAAACACAACCACCACCGGAAACAAATTCGGTAACATTGCCAAAAATCCCGCAACCACATTCCGCAAAATCACCGCCATCACTATCCCAATCAAAACAAACGCACACGCCAAACTATCAACCAAACCCGCAATCAACTCATGTTGCGTCTTGTAAACAACCGGCACCATTCCGGTATAAACAGCTTGAATAGGTGTTGCGGATTCTTGCAATTCAGGTTCAGACCGGAAAAAAGATAACACCTGCCGCCCCTTCATCAAACACCAGTCAACAATAGTCAAAACTATCCCACGCGGAGGCGATTGCTCTATCATCTCATGAACCGGAAAATTACCATTTGGAAACTGCTCCGAAACCAACTCATCAATCAACGGATTAACAACATTCTTGACCTTATTGATAAAAAGCGAATAGTCAATCTCACGCTTCAAAGACCAAACACGCATACTCACACGCCAAAGATCAACAGCATACTTCTTCTCCCACTCACGCGCCTTATTCCGATACTCGGTCAATTGCTCACTTGAAATACCTCGCAACTCATCACCGTCATTTGTTACCAGAATTTTCTTGACCGAATTGATACCGGCAGCACGTAACCGATCCGCGTCCTCTTCTTTGAGATCGAGTTGGGCAAGAATGACGGAGTAATTCGGATTCATTTTGTCCAGCGTCCAATTACCTTCTGTTGTAACGTAATCTTTGAGTTCGAGCCGATGGCGGTCAAGTTGTCCGTTGAGTGAATAGTCGTAAGTTCTATACGTGAGCGAGCCGGGCTTTCCGCGTCCTTTTGTCGGAGGTCCAAACGTAACCGCCGAAACAACTCCGCCAATATCCCCCGGCAACTCCGCCCGCAACTTCTTACACACCTTCTCAACAAACCTATAACGATCAAGCGTATTCAACGTCGAACATTGGTTGTTGTCAAATTTCAACACCACCTCCATCGGCACCAACGGACCCAGTTGTTCTTCAAGCGCGGTGTAATGAGCAATGATTTCAGCGTTCGGAGAATAGAACCGCATCATCTTCACGGATGTCTTAATACTGAAAACTCCAATCGCAAAATAAATCATCACAACAAGACAAACAATCGTGACAAGATTGTGATACCTTATAATAAATCCGCAGACTGCACGCCAAAAAAACATTAGTAACGTGTCATTTGATCCATGCGAATCACTATTCAACGCCTTTGCCTTCGCCTTCTCCGCAGATTTCAAATATTCATAAGCGGGATAAAAATGTAACAACGAAGGCAAATAGAAAAACAATAACAACAACGAACCAAGAACTCCGATTGCCGAATAGAATCCGAACTTCATAATCGGAATGAGATGCGAAAAGTACAATGAACCGAGTCCGATTGCGGTGGTGAAAGAAGCCATGAAGCACGGGTACCACGCGATAGTTACGGCGCGTTCGGGCGCGGTAATGATGCCGTGTTCGCGTATCGCGTCGTAGTAATAGTTAATGATATGAATCGCACCGGAGATGGCAAGAACATAAACAAGCGCAGGCATACTCAACATAATCGCATCACATCGGCTGCCCGTAAACCAAACCATCGCCAAAGAAATACCAGCAGACAAAATCGCAGTAGCAAACACAAACATCGTCACCTTCAAACTACCAAGACAAATAAACGCAATCGTCAACCCAATCACCGCACAAACACCCGCCAGCCGATAAAGCGTCCGCTCACCCTCAAGACCAACCGCAACATTATCAACCGGCGGACCACCCATAATCACACCATCAATCTTATACGGCACCCCTATCGTCATGTCCTTCATCAACACCCACGTCCGCGCGGCAAATTGCATCAACAGCGATCTTTGATCATCAGGAAAAACCGGCTCAACCCCACACTCACGACCAATCTCCCGAATCTTTGCCAAAACTAACCTCAACGCCTTCTCATTCGGCTGCGGATGAAGCGTAACAATCATCGCCGTGCGGTACTTTCCAATCTCAAGCGGCGTTCCATCCGGTGCCTTGCGATCAGGTCCAATCAAAACACCATCAAGCCGGTCAAGTATTTCAGCCCGCGTCAAAGGACTCAAATTGTCTTTGCCGTATCGCGTTTCAAAAAGCCGCAAGAGGCGAGGTCCTGTCAGGACTTCTTTGAAGTATTGGGGTTGGTCTGTTGTGGTTTGGTTTGGGTTATTCGGGTCTGTTGGTGCGGCGGTGTTATTTTGGGGGGTGTTGTTTGGTGCGGCGGTGTTGTTTGGGGGAGTTGTGTTGTGCGGATTCGGCGCGGTGTTATCCGGTACATTCGCAGAATCCACAACTCCATCATCCACCTCAACAACTATCCCCGTCATCCAATCACTAACATTGTCAATTGTCCTGCCCGGAACAAGTTTTTGCGCAAACATCTCAAGCCGATCATCATCCATCGTGCAGCCTTCCCAACTCACAACAACAAAACTCTCATACGGGAAATTTTGGAGAAACCACTTGTACTCTTGTGTCTCTTTGAAAGTTTCGGGCAACCAATCCGCAACATTATTTGAGTTACTCTTGAGCGTGCGATTTGTCCCCATCCCAATAAAAGACAACAAAAAAATCACAACAAAAATAATCCGAAAACCATAATCACTAAAAAATGTACTACGCATAAAAATAAAAAAACAGTTTAATTGTCAACACAACACAACAAACAACAACCCAACAAAACTACAACCCAAACAAAACAAGTGCGTCAGCTTACTAATTTTTTTATCTCTGTCTATATTGGTCAAGATTTTTTTACACATAACAGATTTTATTCGCCGATAACTCTTGTCCATTTATCCCAAATTGGCAAACACAGCAACCAAACACAAAGAAGCCGACAGAAATGGGCGTGAAAGCATCGGTGATCGTAAGGTGGGCAACCGACCGCTGGGCGGTTGCCCATGTTATACAACATAAGTTTACCGCGTAGCGGTGACGGACTGGAACGCGGGCATCCCGCCCGCCTCTGTGCGTAATAGAACCAAAAAAGTTTGAACTGAACGCCAAGACAGGGTGGTGATCGTAAGGTGGGCAACCGACTGCCGGGCGGTAAAGGTAAGGTAGTCAACCGACCGCTGGGCGGTTGCGTTTTCGGCGAGCGAAGCAAGACGAAAACAGTGGGGCGGAACACGCATCGGCAAAACCAAAACGTCCAAAACGTAGGGCGTTTTGGTTTTACCGGTGCGATTTGGCGATCCAGTTGTCGGCGAGTCGCCGACGTAACCGCCCGGCGGTCGGTTATCCACCTTACGTTTGCCAATACGTTTTCCGATCCAGTTGTCGGCTTGCGCCGACGTAACCGCCCGGCGGTCGGTTACCCACCTTACGTTGCCAAAATTTTTTAGCGTTTTGTTTTGTTTTGTTGTTGAATTTTGAGTTATTGCCATGGCAGCCAGGATTTTATTCGTCGCATGAATCCTTGCGATTCGTTT
>JAISQS010000031.1 GCA_031274045.1 Planctomycetaceae bacterium
TTGCAAAAGAAAAAATTTTTTCGCACCACAAACGCGATTACAAGTTAGCAAGAAAAATCACCCATTTAACACTCGCGGCAGAGCAAAAAACACTTTATTTGGTGAAATTTTTACAGGAAGGCAAGGGAAGGGAAGTTAATGGAAGAATTTTTTTGAGAATACGCGATAAACGAAATGTACAAGGTAAGCGAAAAGAGTCTGGGAAAAAAGAAAAAAATATCATAATGGACTGGAACGCGGGCATCCCGCCCGCGTTCCAGTCCGTCGCCGCTACGCGGCAAACTTATGTGGTACAACAAGGGGGCAAGCCCCCTTCGCTAAATTCATTACCAAAATTTAAATTATAACAGTATTAGACACAACGGCATGTTTTTACCTACTTGATTTTGTTATTGGCTCTTTTCGTTTATTTTGAATTTTGCGTCTGTTTTGTATTTCTGAAAAAAGAAGGATCAAACGCCGGTTAATTTTATTTCGATGTTTTTTATTGTTTGTTTTATGTTTTGGTTATTGTTTGTTGCAATGAGTTTTTCGTCTAGCCATTGATCGACTTTTTTTTGTGCGGTGACGACGGTGCTGTGCGAGCGGTCGCCGAAATATTTTCCGATCTCGGAGAGAGCAGACCGTGTATATTTTCTAGCGAGCCACATCGCCAGCATTCTTGGAGTATTGGTTTGTTTGGAGCGGTTTTTTGATAACAACGACTCTTCCGAAATACCAAAAGTTTCACTTACGATTTTGCCAATATCTTGCAATCTTACGTTATGTTGGTTGTCTTGAATCATATCTTTCAACGTCTCGCCCGCCGTCTCAACCGTAATCGGCGTTCCGTCGCTTGTTGCAATTAACCTGTTCAACGCGCCAGATAAACGCCGCGCATTTGTACCGATTCGCGAACAAATAAATCTGCTGACATCATCGCCAATTAACATCTTTCTTTGTTTCGCCATGTTGTTGAATATTTGCAACGATAATTCACGCTCCGGCAACTCAATACCACAACTCATCCCCGCCTCCAACCTAGCTATTATTTCTCGCCGTAATCCAGTCAACTTGTTCAGCGGTCTGTCTCCGGTCAAAACGATTTGCACTCCTTGTGATTTGAGCGTATCAATTGTGTACAAAAATTCCGTTTGAGTTGCGTCTTTGCGGAAAAAATGTTGAATATCGTCAATCAACAGAATCGAAATTCCCTTAAATTTATCGCGAAAACTATATATTCCGCTGCGCGACGCGCCCGTTTGAATCCCCTCAAGAAACCCCGAAACGAACTGTTCCGTTGTCATATATAAAGGAGATTTTCGGGCAGCCTGCGTTTTAAATTTTGACCATAGCCCCTCAAGCAGATGCGTTTTGCCAACACTACTCGGACCATAGATGTAAATCGGATTTATTTGGCAAGGACAATTTATAGCAAACTCAACACCACGCAACGCCAACCGATTCGACAAACCCTCAATAAACGTATCCAACGACGCAAACCGACGACCTCCACCCGCAACAGCTCGCGGCAACATTGAAATCGGCGACATCGCCGGTGACATAACCGGTGCCGTCACAAAGCGTGACTGTACTGTATTGCGGTGTGCTGTATTTTTTGGGTTAGTATTTTGATTAACGTTGCCGAAATGTAATTTATTAGGTTCTTGCAGACCGGTTGATTGTGCGTTTGCGGATGGCGGCAAATTGAACGGATTTTGTTGACCGGAATTGTGTGATCGTGAATTGATATTTTGCGCAACGATATCAACAACACTGCTTGGCGGTTGATTAAATTTTGCCGAACTTAAATTCAGTTTCGCATTTTTCAGTTGACAAATTGGCGTGCTATTCGGTGTAATTATTGACGGTGCGGGTTCTATTTGATAGTCAATTTTGTCTGTGCATTTGTTCGGAAAATTGTTATCAACAATAAATTCAGCCGTGATGTTCTTGCTCAAAACTAATCGGCAAGCCTGCTCAATTTCACTCTTAAAACTAGAACGTATCCAGTCAATAACATGACCCTGCACGCCGAATATTACTTTTTCGTTCTCTAGCCGAATGGAAATATTGCGGCTGAACCAAAGATCAAAACGCTGCCGACCAAGCACGTCTGCAAGCGTATCAAGTATTTTCTTTTCTGCAAATTTGTTGTGAGATGTCACTTGTTCCTCGATGTACTCCATTACTAGAGCGTTAATGTTATGAAGACTAAAAACATAATAAACACGTTACCAATGACAATCCAATTTTCAATTCGTCAAATCAATACGATTGCACGACGAGCCGAAATTTAATTGACCAAGTATAAATCAAGTATAAATATTGCACGCTGTCAAAACATGCGAAACATGCGAAAACGCGGAAAAATAGAACAAAGCAAATAAACCGAACTGTTGCAGCGAAACGAAATCTCATTCGCAAACAACCGCAATGAAACCTCAATATAACGGCGTGATTTGTGTTCTATTGGTATGAAAAAGTACGCGTGATGAATTGTAAGCTGTCGTCATGTTCTGTTGTCAGTATCGTTCCCCGAAACGCGAGCAGAGATTTTATTCACTATGACAATCATGTCAAACAGGTCTGAGCGTGATCAGAGATGAATTTTAAAAAATTGAAACATAACATCTGTATATGTGTGAAATTCGGCATCATCATTTTTTTTGTCAGAATCTCAAAAAAGCTAAATCAAAAAACTACAACAAAAGGGAAAACTTGTTGTAATTTTTTTCGAGAGTCGGCGACGGATAATGAAATTGAAGGTTGAAAAAATTTCGATTGCCGTAAAGATTATATTTTACGGCATTGCTCGACCGATTACTCGTCCGGTATTGCCGATCAATAAAAACACAAATCGTAAACCTCATACGATATAGAAAAATTAAGACACGACCCAAAAAACGGATGATTTCAAGACAATGTAAAAATCCGCGTAAATCCTGACAATCTGCGTTGTCTGCATGCTAAAAAAACTAATCGGTATAAATCTGTAAAATCTGTTGACAATATTATTCAATTAACTTCCTGTGAATTATTCACACGAATAAAAATTATGCAATGGAAATTAGAGAACTTGGTACTACCGATGTTGTTTTGTCAAGAAAATTATGTAGAAACGAGATTAAAAACAATGTTCGCACGTTTGTTAAAATCATGTCGGCATTGACGGCATTGGTGGCGATTTGGCGAATCAATACGTTTTTTAGAAAATGAATTTTTGGTTGGTGAACATTGGGTCAATCGACTGGTTCGAGTAGTGATTGATATACTTTTTGTACTTGAAAATTCCCTTTCGCAATCGTAATCAATACGATTTTGTTACTGATTTGAGCTACGGATATTGAGCCGCAAACGACTCGCAACTGGTACCAATCTCCCCACCCTTAATAACAACAAAGCTATCCCAACCACGCGACCTTATTCCCTTATTCACAACGTTTTAATAAGGGGATAAGGGCGCGGATTAGGGGGGACATTGTGTTACTAAGGGAGAAGGAATCGGTAACCAGTTGCGGATTGGTTAAGACTCAATATTGGTTATACAAATTTTCACGATGA
>JAISQS010000033.1 GCA_031274045.1 Planctomycetaceae bacterium
CACTACTTCTTTACTCATATTTTGTGGACAATTTTTGTGGACAATTTTCTTTCTTTGTCGGAAATTGTAAAATGTCGGGAATTGTAAAATAATAATTCGTTTATGCTTTCGTGTTGTCATAAAGCGATGTTTCGTGTTGTCGTAAAAGCGATGTTTTTTGATCTCACAACCCAAATCGAAAGCAACCGTAATAGCAAAATTTCGCATTACTCGCGGCAGATTATACCCTCTTTTACCGTTTTGCAAAAGTTCCACACAATTGCCGCGAAGCGGCAACGGACAGGAACGCGGGCGGGATGCCCGCCTCTGTGCGTAATAGAACCGAACAAGTTTGAACTGAATGCCAAGACGTGTTGGCAATTGTAAGGTGGGCAACCGCCCGACGGTCGGTTGCCCACGTTATACAACATAAGTTCGCCGCGAAGCGGCGCGGACTGGAACGCGGGCATCCCGCCCGCCTCTGTGCGTAATAGAACCGCACAAGTTGGAACTGAACGCCAACACGCATCGGCAATTGTAAGGTGGGCAACCGACCGCTGGGCTTTCTTGGTAAATAGCGTTTTCGGCGAGCGAAGCAAGACGAAAACAATGGGGCGGAACCCCTCGTTATACTACACAAGTTTTTTTGAGAATACGAACCATACGAAAAATACGGAATAAACGAAAAGTAATTTCTAAAAACTATTTTTAACGCGAAATACACGAAAATACAAAATACGCGAAATTTTAATAAACATTAAAATTAAACACTTTTAAAATCACTTTCGCGAATTTCGTTTTTTAGCGTGTTTCGCGTTAAAAAAAATTATTTCGTTATGTTTCGTATTTTTCGTTTATTTCGTATTCTCAAAAAAAATCTTAAAAGATGTGTGGTATAACGAGGGTGTTAGACTCGCTGCCTAATGCCTTACTGTCTTCTTCCCGCCTAACGCCTCACATGCCAAACGTCATTTTTATGACCGCCGAAAGTATATATCTCACTTCTGTACGCGATCAAAAATTTTCACTTCGATTGTCCCTTTGTTGTCTTTTAGAGTAGCAGGCGAATCGTTTATGCGCAGGTATAAATAGCCGGTAACGGTTGGTTGCCAAGTTGTGTTTAATCCTATCGTTTTATACTCTGGAATTGTTTCAAAATTTTGCGGCGGTTCTTCGTCGTTCGCGGTGTTTTGGGCTGTGTTTTTTGCGGTAGAATTATTTTTAATCTGTTCGGGTATGATTGTTCCTAATAACTTGCCCAAAGGAACTCCTTGATTGTATTTGATTGTTATGCCGTTTGGTTCTGCCCACCAAATAGCCGGTTTTTGGGCAACTTGAAATCGACCGGCAGACGTTATTTCGTATAGTTTGCCCCTCTCCAATATTACGCCGCTATTTTGCCAACCTCTGTTTGATTGTATGGTCGCTATGCCCAAAGGCTCACCAACATTTTGAGCGGAATTAGAAGTTGCAGTACCAGCATTTTTTGTACTGTTCGTGTTGGTCGTGATCGCGTCTGCCGCGATAGTATTTGTCGTGATCGCGTTTTTTTTTGTCGGCAAATTGTAGTCGATTACCGTTCGTTCAAAATCATATCCATAACAAATATTCATTTGAAAATCATACCAATCATATTCAAGTTGCCGTCTCGCTTCTGTCAAACTCATTTTTTGATCGCGCGCAATAAGCATCACAAAACGTTGCATGACCTCATCGCCCGAATTTTCCAACTTCGTTACGATTTGGCGATATGCCTTGTGGTACCGCTCGTGATTCTCACAAAACATCGCAAAACCCCAACACAAAGAATACACCTCCAACTCACTCAACCCAATTCCATCACCGCCAAAACGCGAAAGAAGATTAAGATTGATCAATTTGGTGTTAGTATTTTTTGACGTATATTTTTTTTCGACGGAATCGTTTTGTGCAATCTCATTTTTTGTTGCGCTAATTTTATTGGTTGCAATAAGCCGCTGAATAACTTCAATTCGCCCAAAATGCGGCACAGATAAATTGTCGGACGGATACCAACACGATGTCAATTTACCATTCTCATATTTGTGTGTTGCAAGCATCTCCGCTATCCCCTCACGAAACCAATACGCACCCGTAACCCCAAACGCATAAACAATAAACGCATGAACCTCCTCATGCAAAAGTAAATGACGTTGATAATAATCACTCGCATTATGCCGCACCCAAATTCGATTTTGAAACGAATAACCATTGCGTATATCCTTTGCATTTTCGAGCAGACCATGCTTGTTAAATTTTTCCAAATCGTCAATCAAAAAAACCTGAACATAAAACTTTTCATAACGGCTATAGTCCACCCCAAAATAACGACACAACTCAACCACCATCAAATCAAAAAACATCGGCAAACTATCAACCGCAACCGACGATCCAACATCCGTGTAAATCGTTGAATGTTTCCCTTTGAGCTGCCGTATACTTGATTCCGCTAAAAAAGATAACGGCACCGTATTTGTTGACCAACTTCTACGGAATTTTTCCCCAACCAACTCCGCATCGCGAACAGAACCAACATTAACCGCCGCCTCCGAAGCCTCAACAAAAAATAAACAGACTCCCTGCCACAACAAAAAAAATACTGCCCCAAAAAAGAACAAAATTCCCCTCTCAAATCCAAATTTAAAATCAATACATGTTCTCATTTTAAAAAAATATATTGGTCAAGAATATGTTTTATAAAATTTGATATTGGCTCTTTTATAATTTTATGTTGTCGCATTAAAACGAAACGTAAAAGAGTCAAAACTAAAATGAATCAGCCTCCGCGACATTA
>JAISQS010000058.1 GCA_031274045.1 Planctomycetaceae bacterium
GCCCCGAGTGGCGTTCGTGAATCTCTTTCGTAGGGCGTTGCCCTACGCTATGATATTTGACCCTTTCAGGGTATTGATAAATCGGAAGTTTACCCCCCCACAAAATCCGAAATAATCAGCAATTTTTTTACGTTATTTGTTTAACTCATCGAGTAGCTTTTTGGCATCCCGTCTTTTTGCGAAAGGGCTTGTGCTGTTTATGGCGGCTTCGAGCAGTTGTTTTGCTTCTTTTGGTTTTTCTGTTTTTATTGCGAGCCGCGCGATATAGTATGCTGTTGCTGCGCTTATTTGCCCTAATCCGGCGGATTGTTTGAAGGCTTGTTGTGCTTGCTCGAATTGGTTTGCGTTATACAAAACCCATCCTAACGTTCCCCAAAATTCTGCGCTTTGTTGGTTTTTTCTTACGTTTTCTTTGGCGTAGTCGATGGCGCGTTGAATTTTCTTTTGGTCTTTTTGTTCGCAAAGAGCTAAAGCCAAACCGTTCGCGGCTTGCTCGTCTGTTGGTGACGCAACTACCATTTCTTGGAATAATTTTTCAGCTAACTCAAACTCGCCAAGATATAGTGCAATTGTTGCGCGTATTCTGGCGGCGGCATCATACGTTGGAAAATCTTTTCTCAACTTCTCCGCCAAGTCTCTCGCCTCTTCTAATTTGTCCTCATTCAATCGAGCTTGAATTGACAAGAAGATGACTTCTTTGGAGTCGGGATGTTTTGCGAGTGCGTCTGTTAAAAACTTTTTTGCGTTTTCGTTGTCGCCTCTTAAGAGATAGAGTCTCGCCAACATTGCCTCCGCCGGAAGTCCGGTTTCGTTGGCGGCTAATTTGGTGTTGTCTGCTTTGATGAGCAACTGCATCGCTTCGGTATCTTTTTTCTGTTGGAACAGAGCAATCCCTTTTTGTCTTAACAAAGTAGCCGATTCGCCTTCGAGCGCGATTCGCTTGTCAATAACCGACTCGAATTCGCTCCACCGATTACGCGATTCCGCGAGCGAAGCCAAATTCCGCAAGAGCGAAATTGTCATATTCTTCTTCCGCTCAGGATTCGCGGAATAAGCAGCCAACTTAGTTTCAGCATGTTTCAGAAGAAGCTCCGACGCAGTCAACTCGCGTTGTCTCAAACTTATTTCTCCGAGCAAAATGTATGCTTCGGGATCGTTTGGAGTTTCGGCGGTTGCCAAATCGAGAGTTGATTTTATTGCGTTGCCGGCTTCGGCTTGAGCGAACCACTGGGCAAGAATTATTCTTGGCGGCGGCAATTCGGGATGTTCTTCATAAAGTTTCGCAAGAACAGCGTGCGCGCCATTGAAATCAGACTTGGCGAAAATTTCCAAAGCTGACTTTATTACTTGCTCGATTTCCGGCGCGACTCGTGGAGCGGCGGCGGGTTGTTCCTTTATGTTTAGCGGTGAAGTTGGGTCTGTAATATCGGTTGTTGATGTGATTGTCGGAGTGTCTGGTGCTGTTGCAGTCCTTGTTGTCGGCGTATTTGTACGTCGCGGGGTAGACTGCGCCGGAGTGTCACTACACGAAAGGAAAGTTGACAAAAAGACAACTAAACAAAGCGTGCAACAAATCTGATTCAATTTCATTTGCAAATTCAATTTCATTTTTAACAAACAGTTTTTGGTTAAATGTTAGGTTTTGGTGTAACTGATTATACTTGTGATCGCGTTACGTTTGCGTGATTATTATTTCGCTTTATTGTCAACGAAATCACAACGTATCTTGTTTACAAATTACACCGTTTGTTTTTGTACGCAGGTTTATCCCATTGATAACCTGTACGTAATATACCGAAGCCGATAAGTAATAAGCTTCGTCCGCGTTGCAATATTATCCGGTGACTCAATCTTGCCAGCTTGTCGCCAACCGACAATCAGAATCCAAGAGCGGCAACCAGTATACAAGGAGTCGCACCACTCTACAACCACACCCCCAATACGATACACAAAATAATTCTGAAAATAATTCTGATTGCCGCACACCAAGTTCGCCAAGTTTTATTGCGTACCGTTATGGAATTTTTTTGATTATTTCGGATTTTGTGGGATTATAGTTTTTTTAGCACGCAGATAACACAGATTATCAGGATTTGCGCAGATAGCTTTCATTACATTTCGGCTCTTTTATATTTTTTTGTTTGTGAACTAACATAAAATAATAAAGGAGTTTTTTAAAAATCGAACCGTAATTGGTAACCTGTTGCGAATTGGTTTGAGTAATGTTTATTGGTTTTTTATGCGATGCAAGACGATATTTCTTCATCTGCGAATATCTTTTTAAAATCTGTGTCATCTGTGTGCTTACAAATTGCGCAAATAAGATACCCCCACAAAAAACAAAATAATCAGGTTTTTTTTATGCCGCACAACAACCGACCAAGATACGGACTATACTTCCGGTAAGTCTAATTTTGACAATAATGATGATTGGCAGAAAAAAATATCTCAAAGTTTGTCTAAAATCTTAGATGTATTCCTGCATCTTCTTTGTGAGTGTATTAGAATATGGTTATGTTGGTTGGGTGATCTGCCGTCTGTATTTTTTGCTGACTTGGCAAGGTGAAGTTTCTGCTATCGATAGTAATATTGATGCTTTAAAATTTAGATATTTGAGTTAGGAGGTAATTTTTATAATGTTGAGCAACATGAATATTGGAACTAAGTTATATACTGGTTTCGGGCTTTTGATTGTAATGCTTCTTGCGATAGGTTTTATTGGCTGGCTTGGGGTGACGCAAATAAACGGCAGTCTTCGGGTGACGCATCATTTTCGCTTAATATCCGACGACAGCAGTCAGGCAATAATGCTCGGAACAAGGGCGATGAAATTGTCGGCTATCTGTTTTTACACGCACGACCCAAAAGTAGCACAACAAGTACAAGAACACATCGTCGATGTAAAAACGAGACTTGAAAACATCTATACTCAAATTGATACGGACACGTTTTATTCGAAGGAGTGGCATGAACCTTATCTTGTCGGCGTGACGGATACGTTGAAAACTGTGGATGATTTCGGCAAAATCAATCAGAATTTTTTCGAGTTGCAGAAGACGCGGATAGAGAAGCATGATGCGTTTCAGAAGAAATATTTGCAAACCGGAGTTGTGCTTGGAGAGATTTTGAGTCATGTAAATTCTCCGTTCAAAGAGCGTATTGCGGGTACGTCGGTTGATGGTGAGATTTCTTTGCATTTTTTCAAAATGAACAAAGTTGCGAGGGATTGTCGTGGTGCATTGACGGCGTTTAAGATTGCGTATGATGCTTACAGATTAGCGGCTGGCGAAGATGAAGGAAAAAAAACGCACGATATTTTTTGGAAGAAGTACGACGAGTATGACGCGTTAATTAAAGCGTTCGACGATGTTCCTTTTGACCAAGATCAAATTGAACGTATAAAACAGATACGCCAACTGGCAGACGGAATCAAAAATGATTTACAAGTATTCGCAAAAACAGTCAACGCACAAAATCAACTTGTTACGCAAAAGAATGCGACGGAGGCTTCGTTTGACACGAGCATGACGGGGTTGATGACAATGATTAACAGTATTTACGAGCAGTCGGAGAAGGTCGGCAACGATGCGGTTCGGCAATCTACGATTATGGTGATTATTTTTAGTCTGATTGCTTTGATTGCGGCGGTTACGATTGCGGTTGCGATTGCTCAAAATATAACGCCCGGAATAAAGAGTGTTGCTCAAACGATGACGGATATTGCGGAGACGGGTGATTTGACGGTTACTATTCAGGATTCGTTCATGCGGCGTAAAGATGAGATTGGTCATTTGGCGAGTTCGTTCATGCACCTTGTTGAGCAGTTCCGAAGTGTGGAGCATTTGGCAAAAAATCTCGCGTCTGGAAATTGGGATGCAGAGGTATCTGTTCGTGGTGATCGTGACATTATGAATATTCATCTTGGTCAGATGCTTGAGCAGGTTAATAATATTTTGCGTGAGGTTGAGGTGGTGGTTTCGGAGGTGGCAAGCGGAACTTTGCAACTGGCGACGGCAAGCAATGCCCTCTCTCAAGGCGCGACAGAATCGGCATCAAGTATAGAAGAAATTTCCGCGTCAATAAACGAAATCGGAGCGCAGACGCGGCACAACGCGGAGAATGCAGATTCGGCAAATCAACTTGCCCGCAGCGCGAACGCTTCCGCAACAACCGGACAAACAATGATGGAAAATATGATTGCGTCAATGCAGAAGATAACAGATAACGCAAATGACGTACAACGTGTGGTAAAAGTTATTGATGATATTTCGTTCCAGACGAATCTTTTGGCGTTGAATGCTGCGGTTGAGGCGGCGCGGGCGGGGACTCATGGCAAAGGGTTTGCGGTTGTTGCGGGTGAAGTGCGAAATCTTGCCGCAAGAAGTGCCAAAGCCGCCGCAGAGACAACACAAATGATCGGAAACAACAACAAACAAATTCAAACCGGCGCAGATGCCGCCTCACAAACTGCCGCAACTTTGAGCGCAATTGTTGAGCAGGTCTCGCAAGTCGCGGAGTTAATCGGACAAATTGCAAATGCAAACCAAGAACAGGCACAAGCAGTCGCACAAGTCTCAAACGGATTACACCAAATAGAAACAATCACACAACAAAACACCGCAAACGCAGAAGAAACCGCCGTCACCTCAACACAAATAAGCGAAAGAACAAAACAACTACAAAATCTAATGGTACAATTCCACCTAAAAAAAATATAGCCTACAACATCACCGCGAAACATCAATCGGATTGGAACGCGAATGTCCCGCCCGCCTCTGTTATACTGCACAAGTTCCTAAACAATTCGTGTGATGTTAGACGTTAGCGACGGTAGCTTGCTACCGACGAGATTTGGCGGTTTATGCGTTGGTGATCGTAAGGTGTGTAACCGACCGCCGGGCTTTCTTGGTGAATAACGTCGGCGCAAGCCGACAACGTGAGCGGAAAACGCATCGGTTCACCAATCCGCCCTCCGTCTGCCGACAGGCAGACAATCGCCGCGAAGTGGCGACGGACTGGAACGCGGGCGTCCCGCCCGCCTCTGTGCGTAATAGAACCGAACAAGTTGGAACTGAACACCAAAACGTGTCGGTAAACGTAAGGTGGGTAACCGACCGCCGGGCGGTTACGTCGGCGTAAGCCGACAACTGGATCGCCAACACGCACCGGAATTTCAATTACCCAAAACCAAAAAACGTTGACATTGTAGGGGCGAGGCTTGCCCTCGTCCCCCAAAGGGGCGTGAAATGTTTTGATATTCGCAAACGCCGCCGAAAGGCGGCAAAGGACTGGAACGCGGGCGTCCCGCCCGCCTCTGTGCGTAATAGAACCGAACAAGTTGGAACTGAACGCCAAAACGTGTTGGTAAATGTAAGGTGGGTAACCGACCGCCGGGCGGTTACGTCGGCGCAAGCCGACAACTGGAGCGGAAAACGCATCGGTTCACCAATTCGCCCTCCGTCTGCCGACAGGCAGACAATCGCCGCGAAGCGGCGACGGACTGGAACGCGGGCGTCCCGCCCGCCTCTGTGCGTAATAGAACCGAACAAGTTTGAACTGAACGCCAAAACGGTTTGGCAAACGTAAGGTGGGCAACCGACCATCGGGCTTTTTTGGTGAATAGCGTCGGCGCAAGCCAACAACTGGATCGCCAAAACGCATCGGTAAAACCAACACGCCCCAACGGGGCAAAAAGCCCATAGCACAGGGCAACGCCCTGTGAAAAATCGCCCCCAATAACTCTCGCCCTGAAAGGGCAAAAGCCAAAAGGGTGGCGGAAAAAACTTCGGTTCACCAACACGCCAAAACCTCATTTACACCTAATTTGTCCAACAAAACAACCGTTAACGAAGGGGGCTTGCCCCCGACGAAATGGTGCGGGAATCGTGTTGATATTCCAAACCGACATCCGTCGGCGTAGCCAACAATTGCCGCGAAGCGGCGACGGACTGGAACGCGGGCGTCCCGCCCGCCTAAGTGCATAATAGAACCAAAAAAGTTTGAACTGAACGCCAAAACGGGTTGGTGATCGTAAGGTGGGCAACCGACCGCTGGGCGGTTGTGTTTTCGGCGAGCGGAGCAAGCCGAAAACAGAGGGGGCGGAAAACGTGTTG
>JAISQS010000124.1 GCA_031274045.1 Planctomycetaceae bacterium
TCTGATATTGTTGCCCCGTTGGGGCGAAGGTTATTTATAATCAATTATCGTAGGGCGTTGCCCTACGCTATGATATTTTGCCCTTTCAGGGCGTTGATACATTGCATTGACACAGTGCTTGATAAAAGACACGATGTAAAGGTCCCACAAAAAACGAAATAATCAGAAAATTTTTTAACATTATCCAAATTTAGATGGCTGTACTTCAGTTATTGCGGATATCGGCGTTACCGACTCTTTTATCAAATGTGTTGGCGGCTTATTTTATTGGGTTAGGTGACAGGCAAGGTTTTTTACTTCTCCCTTTATTTCTGATTTCATGTTCGGCAACCTATCTCGGCGGAATGGTTCTCAACGATTACTACGATGCCGAAATCGACTCTCACGAACGCCCCGAACGACCTATCCCATCAGGAAAAATATCAATCACGTTTGCGTTTGTTTTGGGTATGATTTTGTTGGTGTCGGGTTTTGTTGTCGGTTTATTTTGTCCGTTGATTAGCAATGTTAGTACGTTTAATAAGCAGATGGCAATAAGTCTTGTTACTGCGTTATTCTGTTGTGTGGTTTCGTACAATGCTTTTTTGAAGCGGACGGCGATTATGGGTTCTGTTTCAATGGGGGCGTGTCGGATGTTTTGTTATTTGTTTATATTTTTTACGTTGGAGCCGAGTGTTTCGGTTTCTCATATAGTTTGGTCGATATTTATTGGGGTTTATGTTGTTTGTGTTACGATAGTTTCTGGTTTTGAGGCGGATTCGCCGACGATAAAGCGTGTGGTTGGTTTTGCGTTATCGTTTTTGATTTTGTTGGATGCGGTGGCGTGTTTGTTTTTTGTTGGTATAATGCCCGCCCTTTTGATTGTAGTGTTATATCCTGTTGCGGTGCAGTTGCGGCGGGTTGTTTCGATGACGTAGCCGCGATTTTGAATCCCGAAATCTATACATCCACAACAGGTTTCGCACCCGTCAAAACTCCACCCGATGACTCGGTCTCTTTGGGATGCCGTCAATTGGGCAATCCGAATTTGACAAGCCAAATTTAATCTGTCATCGGGAAGTGCTATTATTTTGGTATAGCTCAATTCTCAAAACATAACACCAAACTTTTTTTGACACGCAGATGACACAGAGATTATCAGGATTTGCGCAGATTTTTTTATAAATGCCCGTTTCTTCTTTATCTGCGAATACCTTTAAAATCTGCGTTATCTGCGTGCTAAAAAAGGTTAAGGTAGATATTTTTTGTCATGGAAAAATAAGGTTATAAATAAGATTGATTAGAGCGGATATTTCGCTGATATATTACAATTTTTTTGCTTCGTTTCTCAAAAAGAGGCAGTTACTAAATTTTTTTACGTGTATGTTGCAAGGCAAGACGGTATTTTTTCTTGGCAAGTTGACGGCATCAAATCGGGCGGAATCGTCGCGGTTGGTTCGTGAGCATGGCGGTCGTGTTGTTCGTGATTTATCGGCGGCGGTCAATATTGTTGTGGTTGGCGAGGGTGATGTTTTGTCCCGTAACTGGAATCATTGGAACGATCAGCTTGACGCGGCAACCAAAGAGGCGTTCGAATCAGGTTCGCTTGAAATCGTTTCGGAGGCGTTTTTTTGGGACAAATACGGTGATTCGCAAAAGACCGATTCGGCTGACTCGCCCAAATCACTATTCACTCCGTCAATGTTGTCCGAAATTATCAACTTGCCCGTCTCAACTATCCGCCAACTCGAACGCCGCCAAATCATCATCCCCACACGAAACATTCATCGCCTAAATTACTACGATATTGAGACCGTGCTGACATTGAGAATTATTCGCAATATTCTTGACGCGGGGGTTCCGTTGCCGCGTGCGATTTCAATGTTGCAACGTCTGAAGCGTGTGTCGGCGTACTCAAATTTTAGCAAAATTGCCGATGTCCGATTTAACGGCAAGGAACTATTTTTCGTTACAAAAAACGGAATAATAAATCAACACGGACAACTCCTCTTCAACTTCATCACCGATTCAGACCAACAAAATACCAACACGATAAGCCAAATTGAAACAACAAGTGACCAGACGGCGGAGATTGAGGTTTTGCCGATGGCATCTCTTGATGTGATATTCGGGTCGCATGAAGTCAATCGTCATGGAGAGCCGTCGCGGGTTGATATTGAACAACTTTACGATGCGGCTTGGCAAGCGGAACTTGACGGAGATTTGGTCAAGGAAATAGAGTGTTATCGTACGATAATGTTTTTGAGCGGTTCAACTCCGCAATTGAATTTTCAGATTGCGGAGTTATTATATCGTTGTGGTGAGTTGGCTGCTGCGCGTGAGCGTTATTTTGTTGCTTTGGAGCAGGACGAGGAGTTTGTTGAAGCGCGTGCGAATCTTGGGTGTGTTTTGGCGGAGCTTGGCGAGGATTTGCTTGCGGTTGAGGCGTTTCGCGGGGCGTTGCGGTATCATCCTGAGTATGCGGAGGCGCATTTTCATTTGGGGATGTTGCTGGCTCGCAACGGATTAAGCGGCGAGGCAAAAGAACATTTGCAACTATTCATCGACCTAATGCCCGACTCATCATGGGCAACAAAAGCAGAACAAACTATCGCAAATATTTCAAATGTTCAGTCAACTCAATTTGAAAAAGAATAATATCAACCACAGAGGACACGGAGAACACAGAGGAGATGGAGATATTTGTTAGAATCAATATATTCTCCGTGTTCACGGTGTTCTTTGTGGTTGATTTTTAAGTTGTGGACAAGTTTAATCCTTCGCGTAATTATTGCGTTTTTTTGTGTCGAGTTTTATTGTGTATTGTGTGTGGATTGCAGATAGCGGATTGTTGATTGCGGATTTTTATTCCAAATTTGCAATCTTAATTCAGCGATCAACGGATTACAAAAATCTGTTTTTTTAACATGATTGATTTTGATAGAAATTTTTCGGAGGTTCCGATATATCGTAGTAATCATATACTTGGTCTTGTGGATCGGGATTTGAGTGTTGAGTGTTATCGTTGTTGGGGGGTTGTGCTTGCTCGTATGGTACCGCCTGATTCGCGTTTTTTGGTTGTATCGGACATACGTCAATCGTCCGTTCCGTTCAAGTCTGCATTGACGGAAGGTTTATTGGGCGGCGGCGTTTTTGTGATTGATGGTGGAATTTTGCCGACGGAGTTATCGGCTTATGCGATGGATACGTATGATGCGAGTGGTTTTGTTTGTGTTACGGGTGGTTGTCATTCTGCGGTTTGGAATGGGCTTCGTTGGTATTTGCGTGATTCTGGTATTCCGATGTCTGAGCAAGTTAATCTTTTGCGGGAAGCGGTGTTGAGTAGTCCGTTTGTTGATATTGCGGATGTGAATGTCAAAATGCCGCAGCGTCTCCGCAAGCATGATATTACGTTTCATTGGATTGCGTGGGCGCAAGATATTTGGCATGATGCTGAGCAGCAGCCGTTGCGTGTTTTGATTGATCCGATGCATGGTTCGTGGTCGTCGTTTGCGGTTCGTGCGTTGCGGGCAATTTTTCCGCAAGTTCAGATTGAGGCGATACGTGATTTGCCGACGGACAAATTTGGCGGAGTTATTCCAAACTCGCGTATTCGTGCGTCAATTTTGCCCACTTGCAAGGCAATCAAAAAACAACGGGCTTCGTTTGGTGTTGCGATTGATGCTGATTCGGGGACTTTTACTGTTATCGACAACGAAGGCGTGCCGTTGTCGGTGGAGGAGACGCAATGGCTTTTTATTCGGCATTTGCTTTGTGATGCGTTGGAGGGAGAGGATTTGTTGCATGATGGTTTTTGTTCAGAGGTGTTGATTGATTCGGCGGTGAGGTTGGGTGCGAATCCGATTCAGACTTGCGAGGATGATGACAAATTCATTGAGAACATGCAGCGTAGCAAAGCACTATTTGGCATAGCGTCGGACGGGTCGATGTATTTTCGCGGGGTCAATGGTTGGCGAATAGTTTTATTTGCGGTTAGTTGGATTATTGACTATATGCTTTGTGCGAAGTTTACGCTTGCGGACTGGCGAAAGACGTTGCCAGCTTTCCATATTACGCCGGAGATTTACGTCAAAGCAGACGGAGTCAAGATGGACGACATTGTAGATGTTTTGTCAAAATCATGGTCAAGTAAACCAATAAAAACATTGGACGGATACAGATTTTCGGGTTCTGCGGCGAAAGTGCATTTACGATTTATTGAGGAGTATGATCAGGTTGTTTTTCGTTTTGAGGCAAAAAGCAAAGACGGTCTGAACAATATTGTCCGTCAATCTTGCGACACTTTGGCAAACTTCAACAACCTCCCAAAACAAATCGCCGAACAATTCAAACTCATAACAACACCAATCACACTAAACACACAAGATATAACCTAACATCCGACCATTTGCGGAACGGTAACGTAAGGTATCCGACCGTTCGCGGAACGATAACGTAAGGTGGGCAACCGACTGCCAGGCGGTTGCGTCGGCGCAAGCCGACAACTGGATCGCCAAAACGCATCGGCAAAACCAAATCGCACAACGTCGGCGCAGCCGCCAATTGCCGCGAAGCGGCGACGGACTGGAACGCGGGCGTCCCGCCCGCCTCTGTGCGTAATAGAACCGAGCAAGTTGGAACTGAACGCCAAGACGTGTCGGCAAATGTAAGGTGGGCAACCGACTGCTGGGCGGCAACGTAAGGTGGGCAACCGACTGCCAGGCGGTTGCGTCGCCAGTAAATCATTATCGCTCGCCGACAGCGGGAGCGGAAAACGCATCGGCAAAAACCAAATCGCACAACGTCGGCGCAGCCGACAGGTGACACGGTTTGGAAGATCAACACGTTTTCCGCCCCTTCGTGACGATGGCAAGTCTTGGGGATTTCTATTGCGGCTTTTATCAACGTGTGTTGTTACGGTTTAAAATTCTTTTGCGTCGATCCATGTCATGAGTTTTCGGAGTTGTCGTCCAACTTCTTCGATTTGGTGTTTTCTTTGTATTGCTCTTATTCTTTTGAATCTTGGTGCGTTTACTTTATTTTCTGACAACCATTCTCTTGCGAATTCTCCGGTTTGAATTTCGTTTAGAATTTTTTTCATTTCGTTTTTTGTTTCGGGTGTGATGATTCTTTTTCCTCTTGTGTAGTCACCGAATTCGGCGGTATTTGAGATGCTGTACCGCATGTAGTTCATGCCGCCTTGATGCAGGAGGTCAACAATCAATTTCAACTCGTGCATACATTCAAAATACGCCATCTCCGGTTGGTATCCCGCTTCAACTAAAACCTCAAACGCATTCTGCACCAATGCCGACACGCCTCCGCATAGAACGACTTGTTCGCCGAATAAATCTGTTTCAGTCTCTTCCGCAAAAGTTGTTTCGATTACGCCTGCGCGTGTGCCGCCGATTCCTTTGGCGTACGCAAGTCCGGTTTTGCGTTCTTTGTCACCGGCACCTTCGCCAAGTGCAATCAAACACGGAACACCGCCGCCTTCAACATACACACTCCGCACAAGATGACCGGGGCCCTTTGGCGCAACAAGAATTGCAGTGACACCTGTCGGCATGTTGAATTGACCGAAGTGGACGTTGAATCCGTGTGTTGTTACGATGATGTTTCCGGCGGAGAGATGCGGACGAATTTGATTGGCAAAAATATCCGCCTGCAACTCATCCGGCAACGTAAGCACGATCAAATCGCCTTGTTTAACCGCGTCTTCCACAGACAGCGGCTTAAAACCATCCTTAACCGCAAGATCATAATTAGCCGAACCTGCGCGTTGACCAACCACCACTGTCAAACCGCTATCACGCAAATTTTGTGCGTGAGCGTGACCTTGTGAACCGTAGCCTAAAACGGCTATTGTCTTACCTTTGAGAAGAGAAATATCTGCATCTTTCTCGTAATAAATTGTCGCTGACATTGTCTAAAATTATCAAGTTAATTGTTCTGTTGAGAATTTTTGTCAAGAAATATTGCGACCCTATCACGCCGCCAATTTTCCGTACAAAAAACAATAAATATACGCAACTCGCAGGCTTCCAATAAGTAAACCCGCGAACGTAAACGGAATCCAAAACACAAGCCGTCAAAATCAATAGCCGCAAAAATCAAACACCCCAAAATCGAGCGGCAAAGTATACACAAATTTCTCTTTTCAACAAGGAGACAATAATCACATCAATTCGTTTCGTTTATATTGTATTTTTCGTTTGGTTCGTATTGCAAAAAAATTGTGTTATTCGTCGTTGAGTGTGTTGTATTTGATGTTGTAGTTAAAATTTTAATAAACACATTTTTAAAATCACTTTCGCGAATTTAGTTTTTTAGTGTGCTTCGTGTTAAAAAAATTATTTTGTTGTTTCGTCTATTTTGATTGTTTCGTAATTCTCAAAAAAACGCATCTTAAAATCGGAATCTGTAAAATCTATTGACAAAATATTCTTCATTTCCCTTTAACCTTCCAATAAAAAATTCCCCAACAATCATGCGTGAACGATTAGAGAAATTTGTAGTGGTATGTTGAGTGTATATTTTGGTGTGGGCATAAAAAAACCGGCGCGGCAAATTCCTTCACCGTACCGGTCATATTGGGCGATACTGGATAATGAAATTCGTTTCATAATCTCTTATATCTCAATATATTATCTGGTGTGTATTACGGTGTCTTCACAAATTTTTACCCTTAACCACAAATAAAAAAAGCGGCGGTCGTCTGGACTAAAGACAACCACCGCCAAGAACAATCCTAAACAAGGAAAGTCCTAACATGAACGAAAAAGATTTTAACACGAACGAAAAAATTTACAACGAGGGTACAGAAAATTCCTACACCACCAACAATATTGATGAAAGAAACAATATTGATGAAAGATTGTGTTCCATAATGAGCGCACGTTTGGCGGATGGTATTTTTGAAATTGATGATTTCGTTGGGGAGTACACGTCAACATCGGACGAAGAGTACGTTTTGCCGCCGTTTGATGACATGGTGGGAGATGATGCTGTTACGGCATCGATTCGGGGGGGTTACCCTTTCAGGGAGGTACCCGAATCGATGTTGCCGGAAAACTGTACTCCCCCGATAAGTAACACGGGGGCTACAAAGTACCGAGTGAACAACCCAAA
>JAISQS010000168.1 GCA_031274045.1 Planctomycetaceae bacterium
CCCCGCCCTTAGTAGCACAAAGTTCTCTCAATCCGCGCCCTTATTTTCCTTATTCTGTAGGCATTCTAATAAGGGAATAAGGGCGCGTAATGGGGGTGGCGTTGGTTACTAAGGGAGGGAAAGTTGGTTGCACGGCGTGAATTGGTTGAGACTCAATATCAATAACAAAATCATTTTGACTGCGATTGCGAAAGGGAATTTTCAAGTATAAAAAGTATAGTAAGTAAGGGAACAAGTGTACCACACAAATATTTTTTGCGAATATGAATAGGGGATTTTTCACAGGAAGTGAAGTGAAGGGAATGGGAATGGGAATGGTATGGGAAGAATATTTTTTGGGAGAATTTTTTCTGATTATTTCGGATTTTGTGGGGGGTTACATTTGACGGTAAACTTCCGATTTATCTGTGATCCTGAAAGGGTCAAATATCATATATGCAAGCCGTAGGTTTGCATCGCTCGGTAGAAGATAATGTCCCTACACAAACGAGCATTCCGTAGGAATGCTGACATTGGTCAAGTCACAGGGTCGCATTCCTACGGAATGTGAAGACTCGGTTTTCTACCGAGCGATACATTCCTAACGGAATGTAATAACGCGAAAACATAGAACGGATTGGAAATATACTTTTCATACTTTAAAATTCTCATTCGCAATCACCATCGCCATCGCCATAATTTTGTTACCGATATTGATTCCCGACTAACTCGCGCTTTACCAATTCTCGAAGTACGCCCAACTTCACTTACCTTAATAATTATGCGACAAACGGAGTTGGTTATCTTACGTTGCTGCGAATTTTTTTACGCCCCAACGGCATAGCACAGGGTAACGCCCTGTGAAAAATCGCCGCAAAGCGGAGAACTTGTGTGGTGTTGCCATACGCTATGATATTTTACCATTTGCTAAAATCATTCCCCAGAAAATCCGAAATAATCAGAAAAAATTTACAGAATCAATACCAACGCGACATAGAGATTATTTGTCTTTGAGTTTTTCTTGCAAATTGGCAAATTGCTCACGTTCTTTGCGAACTTCATCAACAGGACGAAAACCGCAGTAATCAACATCAACATAAACATGACGAAAACCGCTGTAATCGACTCGTTGCAGTTGCAACGGACTGGGATAAGTGACCTTTTTAAGTACCGATTGGGCTTCGTCCGTCAAGCCGTTCTCCACAAGAAACTCAACCAACTCACAATCAAATCGACCCGCCCGACGAGCAAACTTCAACGCCAAAAGAGCATGTTCTTTCGCTTCATCATTCCGATTTACTTGCCGCAATGCTTGGGCAAGCGAACGATGTGCTGACATTTGTGACTCTGGACTTGTTACGTTGAGGCGTTTGATTGTTGAAGCCGCTTTGTCAAGTTGACCGACAGCGATCTCCGCCTCGCAAAGCGTAGAAACAACCATGTTCCACTCATAGTCCGGCTCTCTCCGATAAATGTCGTAGGACACCTGCAATCTACGGCAAATCTCACGACCAATGTTAAGACACTTCACTGCATCTTCGCGACGTTCAAATTTCATAAGCTCTAAAACTGTATCCCGAACTGATATGATTCTTTCTGATAATGCATATTGCCATAAATGTTGTGGAATATTTTCATAATCTATTTTCCATTGTTCAATTTGCGTAATCCTTAAGTTGAGAATTGCTTGCATCTCTGTTTCAATGTCAGTTTTTTCCCGTTCAATTATTTTGTGCGTACCGAAGGACGGACTTTGTGCCGGACCGGATTCGGCAATTTGAGCGGCTTCGTCTGTGTAATCGAACGCCTTGAAAATTTCGCTGATTCTCCTACTCCACTCGCCTCGATCCATTGGTTTTTTATTCTGAGAATCGGCATGTTTTACCCATTCAGACAGATCAACAAAAAACGGATCACGGGCAGAACCAACAGAATGTTCAATCGCACTAATATCAAGTTTCGGATCAAGAAAGCGTTCAAAAATTTTTCGTGCTTCATCAGGATTTTTTTTGTCCAGATACCAAAGAATGAAAAGAACCGCAGCTTGTTGACGGAATTTTAGCAACGTATTTTTTGACTGCTGCATGATTATGAGAGTCTGTTTGGCATCATCTTCTTTGTCTTGCAATAATTGTTCACGAATGATTTCCCGATACGTTCCGTTTTGATAACCGTCTAGTGGAATTGACGCGGCGATTTCAAGTGCTTTGCTATCGTTCCCATTTTTGGCAAAGTAAGCGGCAATGGATTGTATCATTGCCAAAGATAAGTCCGTTTTCTCATCCAATAAAGCCATTGCTTCTTCAGGTTTGTCAGCATTGAGAAGACAACGTGCTGTAAAAACTTTTGAATGGCGACCGTGAGCTTTTTCCAGTGCTGCACGTGCATCATCAAATTGACCTGTTACGGCGAGTGTCTCCGCAAACCGAGAATGAATCAGGACTGTAAGAGGCGGCGAATGCTGACGATGATACGTTTTGCCGATTTTTGGGAGTAATTTTTTGGCTTCATCAAATCGCTCCGCCTCCGCCAATCGGTATACAATTTGAAAATATACAAAGTCACGACCGGCTTTTTGTTTGATCGTCTCTGCCGCTTGTATTGCCTCGTCGAAATTCATTTCATAGAGTGATGGATGAATTTCTTTTTCTATAATTTTTAGAGTCTCTTCTGTTAAACTCGTACCTATCGCCACAAGAAATATGTATCCCGCAATCCCACAAATAATAATAACACCAACCCAAAATTTGATTTGGTCAACAGTTGAACGTTTCATATTTCCCTCTTCCTGACTCTAGCGTTTCCGCTATTTTGTTTTTTTTCATATTCTTTGAAGTAGTGTCGAACTTTTTTGTCAAAATCGTTAGTCGCTGTTGTTATTGGTTGTGGCAGGAACAATAGTATGAGCAGTTTAGAAGATTATTTTATTGGTTAAATTTGGCTACGAGGAAGAGATGATGTATCGTAATTTCCTTCGCATCGACAATGTGCCGAGTTATTCCGTTACCGTTATGAGGATGCTCAAGTGGAAATGTCCATAGTGTAAAATCGCCTTGTGTCGCTAACTCCGGCAAATTTTTTATTTTTGCCCACTAGTGTCCCCTTATAACTTGAACAGAGTCAATTTGTTAGGATTGCTATTTTTTTAGTTTTGTAATTTTTATCATCGAAATGCTTGAAATATAGGGATTTTTTCAAATTGTATCACGCATAAAACCTGTAGATTTTTGTAGGAAAATTAGCCGACATTTTACGTTTTTTTAAAATTTCTCTTTATTTTCAAGTGATGACTTTGTAGCAAATTGAAGTCGACTGGGGGCAAAATTTTACATAACCAATATAAAATTAAAATGTTGTAACTCGTTTTTTAAACTTTAAGGGGACACTAGTGAAATCAACTCTGAAAACGAAAAAAAATTACAAAACATACTTAACAAAATTGCCTAAATTACGGCGCACCCTGTAAAAAATAAAACTCACCGACGTTCAAATCTCCAACACACGAAATAATACTTTAAATCCCCCAAAAGTTCAATAGCAATATAAATTTTTTCAAACAACAAAAAATATCAACACAAAATTATCACTACATTCAGAATTTTTTGTGCGTTGTAGAACCAAACGAGAAAAAACGGAACGGCAAAACCAAAAAAACGTTGACGTTGTAGGGGCGAGGCTTGCCCTCGTCCCGAAGGAGCGGGAAACGCGTTGATATACCAAGCCATTAACCTCATTTCCACCTAATTTTCTTAACAAAACAACCTCAGTAGCCAATGAGTTGCCCCAAACACAAAACCTCATTATCTCATTACCTCATTATTTTTTCTTTATTTTTAATGAGGTAATGAGGTTGGGGGGATGTATGTTATTCCGTTGTTAATGAGGTTGTTTTGTTGGAAAAATAGGTGGAAATGAGGTTTTTTTGTCAGTAGAAATTCCAATACATTTCACGCCCCTTTGGGGACGAGGGCAAGCCTCGCCCCTACAACGTCAGGGTTTTTGGGTTTTGGGCGATAGAAATTCCGATGCGTTTCACGCCCCCACTGTCAGCGAGCTATAATGATTTATTGGCGACGTAACCGCCCGGCGGTTTGTTATCCACCTTACGTTACCGACACGTTTTCCGCTCCCGTTGTCGCGAGTACGCAGACGCTATTCACCAAGAAGGCTCGACGAGACGATCGGCTATCTTGTACTGGGTAATCGGCTATCTTGTACTAGGCAATCGACTATCTTGTACTAGGCAATCGGCTATCTTGTACTAGGTAATCGGCTGTCTTGTGCAGGCAAATTATTGAGAGGTAAATCAGAGAGCTTGCGGTTGTAGGGAGATGTGATAGGCAAGTATCAGATTCAACTTCGACTCACCAAGTAG
The DNA here is from genome assembly GCA_031274045.1 of Planctomycetaceae bacterium. Taxonomy (GTDB): domain Bacteria; phylum Planctomycetota; class Planctomycetia; order Pirellulales; family Thermoguttaceae; genus WRKP01. The sequence continues at coordinate 4,355 of JAISQS010000168.1, forward strand.
ACAGCAAGTTTTTTGAAGACTACTGCGAACTTGGTGATCGAAATTTGGTTTGTGATTGATTGCACTTGAGATTTCACTTGCGTGTCAGCTTTGTATACCGGAAAGCTGTTTTTGCGCTTTTGTGTTAATGAAATCTATTGTGCGTAACTTATACTTTTTTATTTGTACTATTCTGCGAACATTGGGGTTGAGAGGTATCGTTCGCCAGTGTCCGGCAAAATTACTACGATGTTTTTGCCTTTATTTTCAGGGCGTTTCGCGATTTGGGTTGCAGCCCACGCAGCGGCACCCGACGATATGCCAACCAACACTCCCTCAACAACCGCAATCTCCTTGCCCGTTGCGAAAGCGTCCTCATTCTCAACCGTAATAATTTCGTCATATATCGACGTGTTCAAAGTCTTCGGCACAAAACCCGCACCAATGCCCTGAATCTTATGCGGACCCGGTGTCCCCTTCGACAACACCGGCGAAGACGCAGGCTCTACAGCGATAATTTTTATTTTCGGATTTTTCGACTTCAGAAATTCACCAGCACCACTAATCGTTCCACCAGTCCCAATACCCGAAACAAAAAAATCAACATTGCCATCCGTGTCCTTCCAAATTTCCGGTCCGGTAGTCTTCTTATGAATCTCAGGATTGGCGGGGTTCTCAAATTGGCTTGGAGAAAAACTGTTTGGAGTTTCTTTGAGTAATTCTTCAGCTTTCGCAATGGCTCCTTTCATACCTTTTGCCCCTTCCGTTAAGACGAGCTGTGCGCCGTATGCCTTCAGCAAATTGCGGCGTTCAATACTCATCGTCTCTGGCATTGTGAGGATAACCTTGTAACCCCGCGCCGCCGCAACTGATGCCAAACCAATACCGGTGTTACCACTGGTCGGCTCAATAAGCGTCGAACCCGGCTTCAATATGCCCTTCGACTCCGCATCGTCAAGCATCGAAACCGCAATACGATCCTTGACACTACCCGCCGGATTAAAATACTCAAGCTTGGCAATTATCTTGCCGCCCAAACCATGCTTCTTCTCATAATTCGTAAGCTCAAGCAACGGCGTCCCACCAATCAAATCCGTAATCCTTTTGTAAACTGTCATTCAAATTCTCCTTTGCAAAAAATTGTTCTGTTTTGGTAAATACATACTAAATCCACCGGTTTAGTAGGTTTAGCGGCAAGCATTCTAACTTGCCTCAAATTTGAGTCAATCCCCCCTAAACCAAGTTCCGCAGTCAGATAGCTCGGACGCTTAAAATTCCAATGTTGGTGATCGGGATTTTCACTACATTGGTTTGGAAATTATTTTTTAGTAAATTGTCTTGGTAGGTTTAATTTGAGATATTGTAGTAGGATTTGTTGGTGTTCGGTTGGTTGTGTGATGCAACGTTTTTTGATGTCGGTTACTGATTTTGTCGGCAAGATGAGATCGACGAGCGAAATTTTTTCAATCTCGTCCAAGATACACAACAGCACGCTGACGCAGACCACGCGCCGTACAATAAGACTCAACAAATACCCAATAAACAACTCGCTTGCCATCAACTTTTCTGTAAAGAGATCAGATAAACATGCCGCGTAGAACAACAAAAAATTTTGAAATTTTTTATTTTTTGACCAACTGCGGAACTTGGGTTAAGTGTGGTTATTGTTGGGGTGTTGTCATCGTTGTGATATTTGACTCTTTCGTGATCGGATAAATCGGAGATTTACTTTCAAATATAAACCCACCGCAAAATCCGAATCAATCGGAAAATTTCTCCAACTTGATAATACGTTCTGAAGTTTTCAATAATAGTTGCTGTTCAAAAAAACTTTTAATCTTGCGGCTTCAATTTCAGTTACTTCGTTATCTTTGAGGAATTTTTTGTACGTTGGTGATAGTTGAAATTTCGGATTGGCAAATTGGTGATTGTCTGGTGTGGTTGTGCGATTGTCATTATTTGATTCGGTATTATTCTGAAATTTTAGCAGCCAGCAAAGAGCGAAAAATTTTGCATCTTCAAAATTTTTAACACGATAGAATGGTTTCGGCGGCGTGACTTTTGTCGCCGCAACAATACCAACAGGTTTACCGGCTTCGATATAATTTTCGTTGCGCTTTAATTTTTCCCGCCAAAACGTCAGCATAAATATTTCTTGCTCTCTACAAATATTCACTAAATTATTCGGCACATCCCAATTTGTAAAATCTGTTGTCGGCAATTTGCCCGACAGAATCCATGCACCGTTTTGCAATTCGTCCTTGAGAATTTTGTCAAATTTTTCCTCATCAATATTCCGTAAACTTTGCGATTCAACATCGGATTTTTGCTTGCGAAAATTGCGAACCAGCTCTTGTAAATTCTCTCTCTTTAAGTACGCAGCCACCGCAATCTGCCTGTACGAAATTTCCCAATTCCACTCCTCATGAATCTCCAAAAACGCGAGAACGTGATCGACCGCCTCATATTCCTCGCGGCTAATCATCCGATCAATCATGTTAATTTGATCATTGACATTTGTTTTTGTCAAAATTTGCCGCATGAAAAGTTGTGAGCATTTTTCACGGTCGCCGTTGGCATCATAGAGCAAAAAAAGTTTATCAAAATCAGACGCATCAGGATTATTTGTGCAAATCGCTTCTTGATACATCACGGCATTCGGATAATCATTCAAATTTTCCGCAACAGAGACTAATTTTTGCAACAATAATTTATCTTGCCGCCACTTTTCGCCGCGCATAATTTCAGGCAAAATCAATACACTTTCAAGTTCACGTCTTGCCGATACAAAATCTTTCGCCGTCTCAAAAACAACAGCCGTGCAGAGAATTTTTTCCCGCTTATCCGCAAAATTTTTCATTTGCGCAACAATATCCCGCAACCGATCATTTGGTATTGTTTCAATATTAGTTTCAATATTAGTTGTGTTATTTGTCTGTCTGTTTTGCCCGTTTTTCAAATAGTATTCTGTAATTGTTTTTATTAGATCAAGCTTGGTTTCGATATTTGTTGCGATATTGAATAGACGTTGCGATAATTCAATTGCGTTTTTAAAATCGTTAGTTTGTTCAAATAGTTCTGCGAGTTTTTTTATGATGGCAGTGTTATTTGGTTGTTTTTGGAGAGTCTGCATCAAGATATTTTTTGCTTCGGTTATGTTGTCTGTTTTTGAATAAATATCAGCGCAGAGCAGCGCGGCGGCGGTATTCATTTTTCCAGATTGGCGTACCTGATTTACGGTTTCAAGTGCGTGCTGTTTGTTGCCGAGTTTAATTTGTAAGTATGCAAGTTGTCTGAGATACGTGATTTGTCGAGTGTTGTTTTTTGACACAAGCTCATTTAAAATTTTAGTTGCCTTGTCATTTTCTCCGCATTTTTCGTACAAATCCGCCGCCGTTTGAAATAATTTTTCAGAGTGCGTAGTAATGAAATTTTTGTCGTATAAAATTTTATCCATAGTCTTAATTGCAAGATTTGATTTACCGGCAAACAGATAATATATTGCAAGCCTCCATGTTGAGCGTTGCGTTGTTGCTCGGTTTGAGAGTTTTTGTACGATAATGTCAAGTTTTCTGTTGTCAATCATAAATCGAACTTCATTTCTAACTGCGGTATCAAACTCATCATCGGACATTATCAAATTTTCTGTCTCAATTAAACGCGTAACCGCATTATCAATTTCACCTCGTCGAATCATCATTTCGATAAATTGTTTTTGTATTTGTTGGTTTCTTGGTGCTAGTTTAGCGGCTTTTGCGAACAGCTCGAAAGCTTCTTTTTCAGCATGAATCGACACCAATAAAGACGCTGCATAAATGATCGAATCAACATCTGCCGACTTTGTTGATTCGGTGCCGCTTGATTCTATTTCGTTTGATTCTGCTTCGTTTGAATTGGTATCGTTTGAATTTATTTCGGCAATTGATTGAATTGTTTGAACGGCTTTTTTAATTTCCGCTTGTTTGTAATAAAACAATCCGAGATATTCGCGGTACGAAAGATTTTTTGGGTTAAGTTTTATTGCGTGCAAATAAAATTTTTCTGCGGCATTGACGATATTATTTTGCGCGGCAACCTCCGCCGCACGTATCGCAACAACCGGATCCGTCGGCGCACCATCAACTAAACGAGTCCAAATTCTCACAGCTTCATTTTGACGATCAGCATCATCCGTCTTCAACACAAGCGACCCCCACGCAAGAAGATAATTCTTGTCCGCAGGCTTCAACTCATCAATCTTTTTATATTGATCCACCGCGTCCGTAAAACGATTCTTCATAACAAATATATCAATCATTGCCAAACGAGCAGAAACCTCCAACGGAAACCTATCAACACAATTTTCAAGCAGAGCAACAGCATCATCAAGCCGGTTTAATCGTTTCAATAATGCCGCAAGCTCCAGAATAGAACGTAACTCAATCGGATGTTTTTTGAGGCGGTCTTGATAGAAGTTAATGAGCAAATCTGACTGATCACGCTCCACAAAATAACGCTCAACATGTTTTCGTACGATTTCTGCAAGCCAACTATTCGGATTCAGTTTGTCAATCAACATCGCGTAGTCGTTTATCGGCGAAAACTCGTTGTCAACCTGCATTTTTAATTCAGCAACAGCCAACTTAAATCTGACAAAAGTATAATCAATAACTTTATTCCTTCTTAAATAAGCTTCGTATTGTTCAATCGCGTCGTTGATTTGCTCGTTTGATTTTAGTATTTCGGCGATAGATTCGACAATATCAGGATTATTTGGATAGAGTGATTCTAATTGCGTCCATGCTTGCGCGGATTTCTTTTGATTGCCTAAACGTTGTGCGGTTTTACCTAGTAAAATCAGCAGCGGACGGATTTCCGTTTTGTCCGGCATTTTTTGTAACGATAATTCAAGCATGTCGATTCCGTCGCGCAATTTGCCTTGTGCAATAAGAATCTCGCCAAGATAATAAAACGCGCGCGGATCATTTGGTTCAAGTTTTACTGCGCGTTCATAAGCCTCAACAGCCTTCGCCGCATCACCGCAACGCTCACAAATCAAACCGAGCAAAAGATACACTTTCGGATTATCCGGCGATTTCAACACCAACTCCTCCGCCCGCGAAAGTAAAACATCAACCGCACCAACATCAAGATAACTACTAAAAACACGCTCAAAAGTAACACCACGACGCGGAGATTGAATCAGAATCTGCCAAAAACGATCTTGGAGTTTATTAGATTCGATATTTTGCCCATACACAAAAACCGAAACAAAAAACCAATTCGATACAACAAAAACACAAAATAAAATCAGACTAAATAAAAAAAGATATTGTCTGAAAGGTTGATTAAAAATTTTTTTCATTGAGATTTTTTTGAAAAGATATTTTTGATTTTATACTACGCACAATCACAAACGCGATCTACAATAAATTTCGCAGACATGAAAAAGTATACGCAACATACGATAAATTGTGTAGGCGTAAAAACGTAAAAGAACCTTGAACCTTATCGTAAGTCTCTTTTATATTTCGCGCGAGCATATCAACCAAAAACCATAAGAGAGCATTTCTAAAAACTATTTTCAACACGAAACAGACAAAATTTTAATAAACATTTCTTAAAAATCACTTTTGCGAATTTCGTTTTTTAGCGTGTTTTGCGTTAAAAATAGATTAGTTAAAAGTTGTCGAAAAGAGCATGTAGCAGAATTTCGTTTGTTTGGTCTATTTTGTTTATTTCGTATTCTCCAGAAAAATCTGTCCGCTTTTTATCGACGTGAAAGTTCCTTTTTAAATTCTTCTATTGAATTACATGTTATTGCATATTCAAACAGAGAATCCAACGCAACCAAATCAACAAACGAATTTACCGACTTACTAACCGACGCAGGAACCTTCTTAAAACGAATAGTAAGCGATTTGACAACATTGTCGGCTTTCGCTTTGATTTCACCTTCTGCTTTGCCTTCGAGGTAGTTTTTTGCTAATACGGAATTGTACATTTCATTTGCCTCCTTTTCACTTAAAATTTTTGATAACGCTCCGGCAACATCACTTTTTTCAACTTTTGGATTTGCCAGAAAATAACTAATTAACGAACTAAGCCAACCCGCCGCGCGGCGATCCGTTTTAACCTCGCCAATATGACCAACTATACGAGGCAAACCCTCATTCAAATCACCAAACGATGACGACTGCAACGCGTCAAAAAGTGCAACCACCGCCGGATGACCCTTCAATCGATCACGCGGTATCTGCGTTAAATCAATCAACACAACAGGAAAATACAACACATTAGGATCTACCCCAGGCGGCGTATCAATAAAATCACGCAATTGCAACAACTCATTCCAAGGAATTTGACCACTGTACAATACAACTACTACCGGAAAAGGATACTTACCGCCAGCCGCATCGTACATCATGTAAAATTGCACAATTTGTTCCAAAGTACGAAGGAAAAACTTCTTTGACTTTTTCGATTGATGCTCAAAAAACAAAAAGATTCGTGAGTGGTGGTTGCCTCTCTTGAATTTCGTTGAAAAACGCAAATCACCAATCTTCTCCTTCAACTTCCCGTCAACAACCGTCGTAGTCTCACACCGCAACTTGGAAAGATCAATAAATTTGACAATCCCTTTGCCGCCGTAATTTTTCAACATACTCGCCATCAACTCAACATCAACCAAAAAGCCCCGCGTCAACAAATCATGCGGATGAGACAACTCATACATATCAATCGTTACGCCATCTTCTTGTGCATTGTCTTCTTGTACATTATCGTTCA
>JAISQS010000204.1 GCA_031274045.1 Planctomycetaceae bacterium
GGTAAAGTTTCAATTTCGAATCGCCAAAAGGCAAAGCAAATCGCTACATTGGATTCAATTCGCCTCAAATTTGATCGTGGACTTTATGCTTAATGAATAAGGGGATAAGGGCGCGTGGCAGGGGGGCTAATTGGTTATTAAGGGATGGGGAAGTTGGTCACCAGTCACGAATTGGCAAAGACTCATTGCCGGTAACAATATCATTTTGATTGCGATAGTGATGGGAATTTTCAAGTGTAAAAAGTATAATATGTTTTGGTAAAGTTTGTTTGGATGGTTAAGGTAAAAGTTTTTTGTCCATCGCAACAACACACCGAACCCGACTCGCCAACAAAAGACTCGCCAGCCGATAATTATCGTTACAATAAATCCAACACGTCAATCAACACCACCAAAATCGACATGTTCGTCCACCGATTAAACTAACTCTCTTCGCACTTCTTATGCCAGAACAAAAAACGAAAAAATGCGAACGGCTCTTTTGCATTTTTATTGAACTATTAAAACTAAATATAAAAGAATCTTACAACAAATTATTGCTCATCGTAATAGAAAAATAAGCCAGCATCATTCAAACCAACCCGTGATATTTGGTCGTGATATTTGGTCGCTTCCTATCTCCATTTGGTAGCGAACAAACAAAAAGCCGTGAATATTCACGGGCAATATTTTTTTTGACACGGAAATCGCGGAAACGCGGAAAGCGCGAAAATTTTTGGATGTTCGTTTTCAGCTCCTTCCGTATTTCCGCAATTTCTGCGTTGCAAAATAAATTCGACATAAGCCATCTTATAATTAGCGCAACGAATAATTTTGACGCGGTCTGATTTGCGGACAGCTTGAAATGGTATAGTACATTTGGTATACTCCCCCCGCCTTCTATTTTTGGTATCGCAAGTCGCCGTAGCTGTGTTGTTTTTTTGCGGAGTTGTTTTTCGGAGTTGTTTTTTAAGGGGCGAAGGTTGATGGCGATTTTTTTGTTTTTGTATTCGTTTTTGAGAACGTTTTTTTGAGAACGGATTCGGATGTGGAGTTTATTTTTTGCGGGTTAATTTATCTTGTGCAGTGATTTTTTGGGTATGTCAAATAAAGCAATAAAGCGTGATCGGATTTTACCATCAATTTGTTCGCCTCGTGAGTTGATGAATTTATCACATTCGGAGTTGGTTTTTCTAGCGTCGGAGATACGCGAAGAGATTTATCGGCTTTATGATCATCGTTCGGTTCATTTCGCGTCTAATCTTGGAGTAGTTGAGTTGTGTATTGCGTTGCATTCGACGTTTGATTTTTCTGTTGACCGTTTAATTTGGGATACCGGACACCAGATATATCCGCACAAATTACTCACTGGTCGATTTGAACAATTTCAAAGTATCCGCACCAAAGGCGGTCTGATGGGATTTCCCAATCCTGCCGAAAGCGAATATGATTTATTGATGACAGGTCATGCCGGTTGCAGCGTCGGCACCGCACTCGGAATCGCAAGCGGCGACGATTTAATTGACGGCAAAAACAAACGTCATAGTATTGCGGTTATCGGCGACGGCGCATTCAGCAGCGGTGTAGTTTTCGAGTCAATGAACCACGCGGGATGGATACGAAAAAATATCACAGTAATTTTGAACGACAACAAAATGTCAATTTGCCCACGCGTCGGAGGACTCGCAACTTACTTGGACAAATTGCGAATGCACCCATCATACCAACGACTCAAACAACGACTACACAACCTAGTCGATAACATGCCCGCTCTCGGAAAATCAATGGATTCCGTCTTCTCAAGATTCAAAAGCGCAATGAAAGCCGGTCTGCTCGGCGGAATGCTATTCGAAGAACTCGGATTCAGATATATCGGTCCGATAAACGGGCATAACATCGCACGACTACAACGCTTCCTCAAATTGGCAAGGAATATCGAAGACCCTGTGTTGTTGCACGTTTTCACCGAAAAAGGACACGGATTCAAACCAGCCGTAGACGATCCATCAAAATATCACGCACCCGCACCGGGCAGACATTCTTCACAAAACAAAAACAATAACACCAGCGAAAATAACAACGACAACAGCAACCAGAGCGACAACGACAACAATAACACCGACAACAATAACGACAACAATAACACCGGCAATAATACTAACGGCAATTATTGCAACGATAATGATCACGAAACAACCGGACGTGCAAAAAAGGAGTTGCAGAGTTGGGTGCGTGAGGAATCGGATGCTGCGCCGATTGCCGCGCTTGCGAGTAAACATTTGAAGATGCTATCGTTTACCGAACACGCGCGTAATTCGATATTGCAAATTATGCGTGAAAACGAACGCGTCTGCGTGATCACCGCCGCAATGTGTCGGGGCAATATGCTTGAGCCGGTTCGCGAAGAGTTCCCCGAACGTTTTTTTGATGTCGGTATTTGCGAATCACACGCAGTAATTTTCGCGGCAGGTTTGGCAAAATCAGGAATGATACCAATCGTCGATATTTACAGCACATTCATACAAAGAAGCTACGACCAAATATTCCAGGAAGTATCATTGCAAAATCTGCCAATAGTCCTAATGCTTGACCGTGCCGGATTGACCGGACCCGATGGACCTACGCATCACGGAGTTTTTGATATAGGCTTCTTGCGCCCATTTCCAAACATCACTATCATGGCTCCAGCCGACGTTCAAGATGTTGACAAAATGATTCGATTCGCAATTCAATTAGGAAGCCCCGCCGCAATCCGATACCCGAAATCCGAATGCGATAACTCACGCAATTCCTCTTCTCCAATCGAAATAGGGAAATCCGAAATCATCAGAACAGGCAAAGACGGAACGATTGTGGTGTGCGGTACTTTTTTGAATTGTGCAAACGAAGCGGCTGATTTCATGTCGTCAAAACACAATATCGAAACAGGAATCATCAACGCAAGATTCATAAAACCACTCGACACCAAAGTAATTTTGGAACCGTTGAGAAATGATCGTTTTGTGATAACAATAGAAGAAGGTATGTTAGCCGCAGGATTCGGAAGTGCCGTTTTGGAAGCCGCAAACGAACTATCAATCGACACAAGAAAACTAAAACGAATAGGATTCGCCGACAAATATATCGAACACGGCGAAAGAAATGAATTACTGGACGACACCGGACTAAACACAAAAAACATCATAAAAATCTGCGAATCCGTCTGCGGAATTGGGGAGTAATTCACAAGAAGGTAAGTGAAGGTAATAGAAGAATATTGTCAATAGATTTATACCAGATTAGTTTTTTAGCACACAGATAACGCGGATTTTAAGGATATTCACAGATAGAAAATTCACAGATAAAAGTATACCAACATCTATAACAAAAATCTGCGTAAATCCTGACAATCTGAGTTATCTGCGTGTTAATATTAGGAGAAAAATTTATGCAATTGATTCCAACTGATAATGAGGCGATTGCAAAATTGGTTACGGATTCTTTGCCGCCGATAACGGTTATTGGTACGGAGACGATTCGCAACGCATTTGACCAAAAGGCACTCCAACAAGCAGTCAACGCCCGAAGCGCAACCGGTGTTACTGATGTGATATTGAATCCTGATGCTCATGGCGGATATGGTGCGCCGATTGGTTGTGTGATGGTGTCGCCGTCTCATGTATTTCCGGGTCCGGTTGGAGTTGATATTAAATGTTCAATGTCACTTCTTCAATTTGATCTTCCGTCGGATGAGATTGTTGATCGGCGCGTGCGGCGCAATTTGATCAATGCTATTTGTGATCGCATTCCTACCGGCGCAGGCGCGAGTCAACGGAGCGTTCGCAAAGGGAAACGTTTTGACTTGAATGTTGCTTGTAGGGCGGTGTTGGAAGGTGCGTCTGAAACTGTTTGCGGTGAGTTTGGTATTCCGTTTGATTGGACGGAGCGTTGTGAGGACTCGTTTCATCGCGGGCATGATGATTCGGTTGATGCTTTGGAAAACAGGCTTGAAAAGATTTTGAAAGAAAAATATTTGGCTAACTTCGTTGAGAAGATGAGTCAACTCGGATCGTATGGCGGCGGCAATCATTTCGGCGAATGCGAAATCGTAAAAATCGGTCAAGACGAAGAATCAAAACGGATTGCTGAACAGTTTGGACTCAAAGATGATCATGTTGCGTTTTTATCGCATTGCGGTTCGCGCGGGTTTGGAAATATTCTTGCAACCGAGCAATTTAAAATTTTGCAAAAAAAGTTTACCGATTGGGGAACGGCGTTTCCGGGCGGAGATCGTGAGTTAGTTTATGCGCCGATTGGTTCGGGTGAGGCGAATGATTATCTTGACGATATGGCAATGGGTGCAAATTTTGCGACGGTGAATCATTTACTGATAAACGTATTAGTTTGGGAAGCATTTCGCGAAGTGTTTCCGCATGTCAAAGCGAATTTTGTCTACTTCATTAGTCACAATATTGTCCGCCGTGAAATTTGGAAAAATCAATCCGTACTCGTCCACCGCAAAGGAGCAACTCGCGCATTTCCGGCGGGACATCATGAGTTGAAAGGGACTCCATTTGAAACTACCGGTCACCCGATTCTGTTGCCCGGTAACCCCAAAAGCGGCTCAACTATCATGGTCGGTTTGCCCAATGCAAACATTAGCGCGTTCAGCATAAATCACGGTGCCGGACGAGCAATGGGACGCCGAAACGCAATAAAATCATTGAACCAAAATAACGTAGACAAAGAAATGAATGACGCTGATATTTTGTGTAATTGCAGGAACTATCCGCTAGACGAAGCACCGGACGCTTATAAAAATTTTGAGGACGTGTTGGCAAGCGTGAAAATATCCGGTCTGGCAAAAGAAGTCGCCCGACTAAACGCAAAATTCGTAATCAAAGACGGCAACAAAGCCGACGACTAACAACAAATCAAAACGAAAATATAACGTTAAAAATCTGATTATTTCGGATTTTGTGGGGCTTCCCTTCGTATCATTTATCAATACGCGACATCAACGCCCTGAAAGGGCAAAATACCATAGCGTAGGGCAACGCCCTACGATAATTGATTGTAAATAACCTTCGCCCCAACGGGGCAATAATATCAGACCAAACGGAAGTTTTTAGTT
>JAISQS010000301.1 GCA_031274045.1 Planctomycetaceae bacterium
ACTGAAAACTAAAAACTTCCGTTTGGTCTGATATTATTGCCCCGTTGGGGCGAAGGTTATTTACAATCCATTATCGTAGGGCGTTGCCCTACGCTATGATATTTTGCCCTTTCAGGGCGTTGATGCAGCGTATTGATACGGTGTATCGATAAAGGGAAAAGTAGAGACGTAGTAACTTGCGCCTCTATAAATCATGGTGATTGCAATTGAAAAGGGAATTTTCAAGTGCAAAAATATATATCAGTGAAAATTGGTAACGCGATATTAAAACAACAATAAACATGACAAATACACGTATAATCCGCTCTTTATCACAAAGCATGATTAACAAAATAGCTGCCGGTGAAGTCGTCGAACGTCCGGCAAGTGTGGTTAAGGAGCTTGTTGAAAATTCGATTGATGCTGATGCGAAACGAATCGAGGTTATTGTCGAACAAGGCGGAATGAATTTGATTCGGGTAATTGATGATGGAGTCGGGATGTTGCCGGAGCAGTTGTTGCAGGCAATTTCGCCGCACGCAACGAGCAAAATTACAGACACAGACGATTTGTTCAATATCAACACATTCGGTTTTCGCGGCGAAGCACTCGCATCAATTGCGGAAATCAGCCAACTCTCCGTAAAAAGCCGCACCGCAGATCAAGACAAAGGCGCAGAAATAACTTGCAACGGAGGCGAACGCTCACAACCGACAGTTTGCGGATTGCCGTCCGGTACGCAAATTGAAGTAAAGAATTTGTTCTTCAATACGCCCGCACGACGGAAATATATGAAGACAGTTACGACTGAACTTGGTCATATATCGGAGACGTTTGTTCGTCTCGCAATTCCGCATCCGAATATTCATTTTGTTTTGAGACACAATGATCGGATCGTGTTTGATTTGCCGAATGATGGTGAGATTTTGTCCAGATTACAGATAATTTTTGGCGAAGATGTAACGCGGGGACTCGTTCACATTGAGGGTCTGTCAAAAGGAAATATCCGCGTCAACGGCTACGTCTCACCACCGGCACAAAACAGACTAAATAATAAACTGCAATACCTATTCCTAAACAGCCGGTTCATCAAAGACCGTTCTTTGCAACACGCACTATCGGAGGCATATCGCGGGTTGTTGACTGTCGGCAGGTTTCCGATTGCGTTCCTCAATATAACAATGCCCACTGACCAGTTTGATGTCAATGTACATCCAACGAAATTGGAGGTGAGATTTATTGATACAAACCGCGTTTACTCCGGTCTCTTGGGGGCGGTGCGAGAGAAGTTTTTGAAAACCGATCTCACCGAACGGGCAGATATTGATTCAATGGAAAATCACCAAACAAACAACACGCCGGCAAATAATCCAGACCAAACCACACGCCAATATAACAACGACGACCCGCAATCCGCTCTCGACGCATCCATCACCGACGCACGACGCAGAGACGCTCTAAACAATAACCTCAACTTGCAAAACATAAAACCAGACGAGAACATTGATCATAATTTTACAAATCAAACCAATATCAACTCATCAGCTCAATTTGATCGCAACAATAAATTTGCCCAAACAAATAATCATCAAAACAACACCAATTATTCCGTAACCGGAGCGGGATTGTCGAACGACTTCGGCGGCGTACATCCTTTGGCGAAAGAGCAATTTTCGGACATCTCAATTTCGTCCGGTACTTTTTCGAGTTTGGATAACAGAGCGAATCGTAGCGGCGCGGATGTTGGTGCCGGTGCGAATTCCGGTGTGGATGTGTCTGATTATGTTGTTGCCAAGAAGCCGCTATCTGAGCGTGTTGCGTATTCGCCGAGCGGTCGTATTGCGGTTCAATTTCATGACAGATATTTGGTGCTTGAGACGGCAGATGGTGTGGCGGTGATCGACCAACACGCTTTGCATGAGCGCGTTTTGTATGAGCAGATGAAGGAGCGGATGGGTGATTTGTTGGGTGCGAAGCGGTTGGAGTCGCAGTTGTTGCTTGTTCCGGTAACGGTTGATCTTAGTCCGACGGAGCTTGCTGTTGTTTTGGAGAATCGGGAGTTGTTGCTTGATGTTGGGGTGAAGGTCGATCTTTTTGGCGGCGAGACGGTGATTATTGCGTCCTTCCCAACTATACTCGCGAACATCCCGCCCCAAGATATTTTGTTGTCCCTGATCGAGATGCTTCTTGAACGAACCGGCAAACCGGACAGAGTAGCTTTGCTCGACGATATCTTGCATAGCATGGCTTGCAAAGCAGCAGTCAAAGCAGGAGATAAACTAAACGCCAACGCCATCGCAAAATTGATCGAACTTGCCGAACAAGAAGTAAACACGCATCATTGCCCGCACGGAAGACCATCGTCGATCATTTTCACCTGCGAAGAATTGGACAAGAGATTCAGACGATAGAACCGACTGCGAAATTTTTTTAACGCGAAATTATTATTCAACGCGGAAATCGCAGAAAAATGGAAATCAGTAAAAAACGTACAACGCTGAAATTTCCGCCCTTTCCGCATTTCCGCGCTTTCAGCGTTAAAAAATACTGATTATTTCGTTTTTTGTGGGGCTTTTACATCGTGCCTTTTATTAAGCACTGTGTCAATGCAATGTATCAACGCCCTGAAAGGGCAAAATATCATAGCGTAGGGCAACGCCCTACG
>JAISQS010000400.1 GCA_031274045.1 Planctomycetaceae bacterium
AGACGTGTTGGAGGATATTTGCCAATCCGTTTTGGCGTTCCGTTCAAACTTTTTTGGTGCTATTACACACAGAGGCGGGCGGGACGCCCGCGTTCCAGTCCGCCGCCGCTTCGCGGCAATTGTCGGCTGCGCTGACGGGAACGGTTTGGAATATCAATGCGTTTCACGCCCCCAATTGTCGGCGGGTACGCCGACGCAACCGCCCGGCGATCAGTTGCCTACTTTGGTTGTCAGTGCGTTTCACGCCTCTACCAATTATCTCCTCACATTGTTACAATGTCTTGACACAATCAAAATTGTCCGCCAAAACATTTAACCAAACAAAACTATTATGTCAAAAAGAAAAAATCGATTTTTTAACACAACAGGTACATGTAATCCCGAAGATCATTATGACCCATGTGTTATAACAAGGTGCGTTGCCCGCGATCTGGTCGGTTGTTGCACGGCTATGATAAATAGAGTCGAAATTTTTTGTCGATGTGATTTTTTGGGGTTACTTGAAAGTGTCCGATAATTTGGTAGTTTACTGATTCAGTGAAGGGGATTGCCGTTTATGATTTGTGTTTCGCGCGAAATTACAAATCTTGGACGAAGATGTATGGATATATTTTTTGGCATACACAAATATCTCAATACGCCAAAGAATATTTTTTAACACCAATTTTAGGAGTTGAAAGATTATGAAAAAGTTTGTGAAATTAGTAGGTCTGTTGTTGGTAGTGTTCTTGGCGAGTGGTTGCAACAAGTCTTATATCGGATCACCAGCAAACTCGGAGCAAAGTGCCAGGAAAATGTACGCGGAGGCTCCATTGGCTTCCGCTCCGCCGATGACATCTGGACTAATAAATAATCAGTTGTCGGTCAATGGGGGTGTATTTGATTCGGGCTTGGCGGAGTTGCCGGTAGTGAACGCGGAGAAATATAATGACTATGAGGAGAATGTTTTCCTCAACGTCACAGAGCAACCGGTTACTACTTTTTCGGTTGATGCCGATGGTGCTTCGTATTCCAATATGCGGCGTTTTTTGCATTTTGGACAGTTGCCGCCAAAAGCTTCAGTGCGAATTGAGGAGTACATAAATTATTTCACGTTCAATTATGCAGAACCGGCAGGCGATGATAATATTGCTTTGAACTCCGAACTCGTTACTTGTCCTTGGGAGGAAAAGCATCATTTGTTGCGGCTTGGAATAAAGGGGAAAACCATACCCGACGCAATATTGCCGAACTCAAATTACGTCTTTTTGATAGACGTGTCAGGATCAATGAGTTCGCCGGATAAGTTGGAACTTTTGAAAAACGGATTCAAGCAGATGATAGACAATTTGCGTGATCGAGACAGAGTTGCAATCGTCACGTATGCGGGCAATGCTGGCGTGTTATTGCAATCAACTTATTGCGACGAAAAAAAGAAGATCAAGAACGCAATCGACAAGTTGGGCGCAAGCGGCTCAACAGCAGGTGCCGAAGGAATAAAAACCGCATACGAAATTGCCGCGAAGAACTTCATCCAAAACGGAAATAATCGCGTAATACTCGGATCAGACGGCGATTTCAATGTAGGAATTTCATCAACAGAAGAACTCGTAAAACTAATTGAAGAAAAAAGAAAAAGCGGCATCTACTTGACCGTATTAGGCGTAGGAACCGGAAACCTAAACGACAACATGATGGAACAAATCGCAAACAAAGGAAACGGAAACTACGAATACATCGACAACATCAACCAAATACAAAAAGTCTTCGTTCACGAAAAATCAAAATTCTACACCGTCGCAAAAGATTGCAAAATCCAAATCAAATTCAACCACAACAAAGTACAAGCATACCGGCTAATCGGCTACGAAAATAGAGCTTTGGCGAATGAAGATTTTGAAAAAGATGAAATTGACGCGGGTGAGATTGGTTCTTCGCAGACAATAACCGCGTTGTATGAGGTAATTTTGACATCAGAAAATTCAAAAGAACCTTTTGCCGAATTCAGCGTCAGATACAAATTCCCAAACGAAGAACAAAGCCGACTCCTAAACTTGCCGATACAAAGCCAACCAATCAACATCTGGAACGCCTCCGAAGACACACGTTTTGCAGCGTCCGTTGCCGGTTTTGGAATGATAATGAAACAGTCAAAATACAAAGGCACTTTGACAAAAAATATGATAACCGAACTATCAAATAACGCCGCGTCTTTTGATCAAAACGGCTACAAAAAAGAATTCATCCAACTCGTAACAAAAAGCCCAAACCCACAATAAATAACCAGCAACTCCTCATTTTTTTGTTTCGTATTCTCCAAACGTGTGCGAAAAGATTCGCGGTATAGCCTAATACTGCTGTAATTTAAATTTGGGTAATGAATTTAGTGATTTAAGATGCGGTTTACATATTATTAGCCCCGAAGGGGCGGCAAGCATTAGCACGGGGCATCGCCCTTGTTATATCACACAATTTTAAGATACGTTTTTTCGATAGTCGCGCAGCGATGGCATCATGCATAACCGGTGATGTAGCGCAGCACAATCACCGGATCGCGTTAGCGACGGTAGCTTGCTACCGAAACGATTGATTATTTCATACGCTTGCGTTCGAGATCAATTTTGCCGACAGATTTTAATAGTATGGGCAAACACTTTTTTAACCTCATTTCCACCTAATTTTCTTAACAAAACAACCTCAGTAGCCAATGAATCATCCAAAGATACCCAACCTCATTACCTCATTATTTTCTTTGCTTTTAATGAGATAATGAGGTTGGGGGATATATGATATACTTTTTACACTTGAAATTTCCTCTTTTATAAATTTACATTGAAAATTTGTACAACCAATCCTGAGTTTTAATCGATTCGCAACTGGTAACCAATTTCCCCTCCCTTAAAATAACAATGAAGCTCCCCGCCACGCGCCCTTATCCCCTTATTGTTTGAGTAGAGACGCAATGCATTGCGTCTGTACTTGCAATTTCGAATCGCCAAAAGTCAAAGCACATCGCTATATTGGATTCAATTCGCCTCAAATTTGATCGTGGACTTTATGCTTAACGAATAAGGGGATAATGGCGCGCGAATTGGCAAAGACTCATTCTTCTTGTAATTATGAATTCGGAATTCGGAATTAAAGATATTGCTCCTAATTCCGAATTACGCATTCCTAATTCCGCATTTTGATTGCGATAGTGAAGGGAATTTTCAAGTGTAAAAAGTATATTCGATTGTTACTGATGTTGTTTTGTTGGAAAAATTAGGTGGAAATGAGGTTTTTTGTTGGTAGAAATTCCAATACATTTCACGCCGCATTTCGTCGGTAGCAAGCTACCGTCGCTAACATCTGCGCATGCGTTTATGATTTGTGTTGTGTAACAAAGGGCGTTGCCCCTTGCAATATCAATGTGACTGTTTTTGTTTTTTTCGTTTTTTTATCGTTGTTTTGTGTCTATGACTCTTAGTGGAGTTGTTTGCTTTATCAACTTGCCATCAATATATAACTCGCCAGTCAACACATAACCCGCTGGTAACAACGTCGGGAATCCTACCAACATTGTCACCGTTTTTTTGGCTTCTACTACAGCGAATTTTTGCTTGATATTAAACAG
>JAISQS010000407.1 GCA_031274045.1 Planctomycetaceae bacterium
GTCGGCTACGCCGACGGGTGATGATTTGGAATATCAACACGATTCCCGCACCATCGCGTCGGGGGCAAGCCCCCGTCGCTAACATTATGCGAATACATTTATGACCGCCAAAAGTATAATATGACAATTTACCATAACAAAGAAGCCGTTCATATAATTTTTTTCAACACGGAATGCACGCAACGAAAAAAGTTGCGCACAAAGGCATGAAGGAGTTTATCCGCCTCTCGAATCAACATTGAAATCGAATCTCAATATTTTTCTAACGCGGAAGGACGGAAAGGGCGGAAGTTCGTGTTCGGTGTTGAGAATATTTTTGTGTGGTTGTCTGTTATTCGTTTAGTTTGATTATGAACATTTTAAGCGGTAACCGACTCCCCGAACGGTTTCTATAATATCGCGCGCGTCGCCGAGCTTATTTCGCAACGATACAAAATGTACGTCTATTGTTCTGTCTGTTACTATTGCGTCGTTTCCCATTGCGTTATCGATTAGTTGATTTCTTGTCATTATCCGTCCTCTTGACGTAGCCATTGCCGCCAACAAACGAAACTCCGTACCCGTCAACATCACTTCTTTGTCCTCCACGAAAACATTGTGGCTATCAAGATCAATCCTGACCGTTCCGATTGTGATAGATTTCGATGTTTTAGCTGCGGCGTTTTGAGAGTTATTGTTTGTGGGATCGTTGGCAATATCGTTTGGGTTTGTTAAGTCTGATCTGTGTCTTCGCAAAAGAGCGTTGACACGGGCAACCAGAATCGGCATATTGAACGGCTTGCTCAAATAATCGTCCGCGCCCAACTCAAGACCAATAACAACATCACTCTCCTCTCCAAGCGCACTTACAATCAAAATAGGTATGCCCGAATTCTGCTTGTCCAACCTGATCTTTTTCAAAACATCAAGCCCGCTCATACCCGGCAACATCAAATCAAGCAGAATCAAATCAGGTCGATGCTCAACTATTTGCAACAAACCATGCTCGCCGGTTGCCGCCGAAAGAACATCAAAACCTCGACTACGAAGACGCAAAGAAACCATAGAAAGGATGTCAGCCTCGTCTTCAATTATAAGAATTTGTTCTTTGGACATAGTCAATAACGTATAACGTTGATTATTAAATTTTAGGCTTTTCGTGTAATAACCGGCATGAGTGTGACGGAAGGTAAGAGAAGTTTGGCAAATTCTTCTCTTACCTTCTTGTGAGAAATCCGCTGGTAATCGTGCGATAAAAATCAGAGTTCAAGGCTTCTTATTTTTTTGTGGTTTTTCTTTTTGTCGTTTTTGGTGTGGATTTTTTTGTGGTTGTTGATCGGGTGAATTTCTTTTTTGGTGCGGTTGTACCTTTTGCGGCTTTTTCGGCTAGGAGGTCTACGGCTCGGTCAAATGTCAATTCCTCTACCGTGAAACCTTTTGGCAAAGTTGCGTTTGTTTCGCCGTCGGTGATGTAGTTTCCAAATCGACCCGCGAGCAACTTTACCGGCTTGCCTGTTATCGGCGAATCTCCGAACAATTTTAACGGTTCTTTGCTGCCTTTATTTGCCCCGCGAACTGCCCGCGTTTTAGGTTGTGACAACAACTCCATCGCCTTGTCAAAATCAATATCCAACGGCGAAATCCAATCCGGTAACGACCGCGTCTCATCACCGCAAACAATATACGGACCAAACTTGCCGTCACGCGCCAATATATCGTTGCCCGTCGCGGGGTTCTTGCCAAGATTACGCGGCAACGCCAACAACTTCAATGCCGTCGCCAAATCGACCGAATCCAATGTCATCCCTTTGAGCAGAGACGCGTTTTGTTTGTCTTCGTCGTCTGGAAATCCGCGTTGAACATAAGGTCCGAATCGACCGTTTTTGACGTATATCGGTTTTTTCGTTTCGGGGCAAAAACCTAGCGGTTCTTCGGCTCGTTGTGCGCTGATTAGTAGTTCGACTGCTTTGTCAATAGTCAATTCATCCGGCGGCAATTCATCCGGCAAATTCGCAGTCAACTCTCCCTGTTGCAAGTAAGGTCCAAACTTACCAACACGGACAACTATCGGCTGCGTCGGATCAACTACCGCGCTTGCGGTTGTCGCTGCGCCGGTGTCGGCTGTTGCGGTCGCGGTTGAGTCTGTTGTTGCCGTTGTCGTTGTTGCGGCGGTTGAGTTTGTTTGGTTTGTTGGGTTGTGAGATTGGGTGACTGGAATTGTGCAGACATCGCGGGCGTTAATTGCCTCAATTTTATCGTCTAATAGTTGTTTTAATCCGTGTCTTTTGCCGCCGAAATAAAATTCTTTGAGATAGTCAAGATGCTCTGCTTCTCCGCGACTGATGGCATCGAGTTGGTCTTCCATTTGTGCGGTGAAATCGTAGTTGATCAGGTCTGGCAGATGTTCTTCCATGAGTTGGTTGACGGCGAAAGCGACCCATGTCGGCACGAGCGCGCCACCTTTTTTGAAGACGTAATTCCTATTCAATATCGTTTCAATAATTGACGCATACGTACTCGGTCGTCCGATTCCGCGTTCGGTCAATTCCTTTGTCAACGCGGCTTCCGAATAACGTGATGGGGGCATTGTGACGTGTGATTTGGGTTCGAGTTCAATGCACTTTACTTCGTCGCCTGTTTTGACCGGAGGCAACAAAATCTCCCTGTCCGCGAGATCCGCGTTTGGATCATCCGACCCCTCAACATACGCACGCAAATAACCCGCGAACTCAATCGTCTTGCCGCTCACCGAGAACAACGCATCATCAACCTCAACAATCAACTGCTTCCGCTTCCCACGCGCATCCGACATCTGACTTGCAACCGTCCGCTTCCAAATCAATTCATAAAGTCTGAACTCTTCACGCGTCAATTTATCACGAAGATTTTCGGGCAACTCAAATGTACTGCCGGCGGGACGAATTGCTTCGTGGGCTTCTTGTGCGTTTTTGACGTTGGTCTTATAAATTCGCGGCGAATCGGGCAAATATTCCTTGCCGTATTGCGACAACACCAGATTACGCGACGCGTTTATTGCTTCGTCGGACAAGTTCGTCGAATCGGTTCGCATGTAAGTAATGTGACCATTTTCGTAAAGTCCTTGTGCAAGACTCATCGTCGTCCGCGCCGTAAATCCTAACTTCCGATTCGCCTCCTGCTGCAATGTACTCGTTGTAAACGGAGCATAAGGTCGCTCAATATACGGCTTCTCTTCGACCGATTTGATTCTGGCAATTTGAGTTTTCAGACGCTCGGCAAGCTCCCGCGCGTTTTGTTCGTCGAGCAACAAATGAGAATCAGGATTGATCAATCTTCCCGTTTTCGTATCAAAATCTTTACCTACCGGAATTTTTCGATTCGCTACTGAGATCAAATTTGCTTGGAAAGATTTTGCGGATTCGTGTTCGGCGAAGCTGCCGAGAATATCCCAATAAGTTGCGGAGTGGAACGCGATCCTCTCACGCTCCCGCTCTACGATAAGACGCACTGCGACACTTTGAACGCGACCTGCGGATAATTTGGGACCGACTTTCCGCCAGAGCAAAGGTGAAATTTCATAGCCGTAAAGCCGATCTATTATTCGGCGGGTTTCTTGGGCTTGAACTAAATCGTCGTCAATTTGGCGAGGAGAATCGAGTGCGTCGGTGATTGCTTTTTTGGTAATTTCGTGAAATACGAGTCTGCGAATCGGCAATTTGGGCTTCAATGTTTCGACCAGATGCCAACTAATCGCTTCGCCTTCGCGGTCTTCATCCGTCGCGAGATAGAGGTCAGACGCGCTCTCAAGTAACTCGCTCAATTTTTTTACTTGCTTACGCTTCTCATCGGTCACAACATAAATCGGCTCAAAATTAGAGTAAACGTTGACACCGAGATTTGCCCATTTCTCTTTCTTATATTTCGCCGGAACATCTTTCGAGTTGCGGGGCAAGTCGCGGATATGACCGATACTCGCCTCAACACGATAACCATCACCAAGTATACGCCCAATAGTGCGCGCCTTCGCTGGTGACTCAACAATAACAAGTGAATAACCATTTTCAGATTTTGAAGAAACCATCTTAAATTTTCAGTTTGAATTAGTTTTGTATCCATTCAGTATTTTGCGGCAAAAAAATGTTTGCCAAAGCGCAAGCAGCCCAAAACACAATCAATCAACCACCGCAAAAAAAAACAACATCGCCAAATTTGACTCCGCCAATTTGACATCATCAAATCAACACAATCTGCCGCATCGCCGCCTTCGCTATAAATAATTACAAATATCATCGAATCTTGTCAATGCCAATTTTTAACTTGCCCCCAAAAAAACCGCGAAACATTATAGGCGAGGCAATACAGAAAAGATAGGCAGAGAAAAAAAGCAAAAATATTTCAAAGAAAAACGCGATAAGATAAACAACCACTTCCTAAACAGTCGGTCAACCAAGGTAGGCAACCGACCGCCGGGCGGTTGCGTCGGCGCAAGCCGACAACTGGATCGCCAAAACGCACCGGAAAAACCAAAACGCCCAATGTCGGCGCAGCCGACAACATTTGCCGCGAAGCGGCGCGGACTGGAACGCGGGCGTCCCGCCCGCCTCTGTGTGTAATAGAACCAAACAAGTTTGAACTGAACGCCAAGACGTGTTGGAGAACGTAAGGTGGGCAACCGACCGCCGGGCTTTCTTGGTGAATAGCGTCGGCGCAAGCC